>JBAVVB010000281.1:0-3021 GCA_049697075.1 Nitrosotalea sp. | reverse complement strand
AGGATTTCTTTGTCTGTGCACTTACCAATGACACTATGTCCCTATCACGCAATTGATAAGTGGTTGGCAATCTTACTCCATATCTGACATCTTTTGCATAGAGTAACCCCTTGGTAAGATCTGAGTGGATTTCTTTTGCCAAATCTTCTATTGTTGAACCATCTTTCATAAGAATAAGATTAGGAAGAATATGCCCTTTTTTGTCTGATAGTTTCTCAGGATCTGCAACAGGATAAACTGAATTCATCTTCAGCAATTTGAAGACGGTAACATTGATTGCAAACTGTACGCCCGTTCTCATATATTCTCCAAGTATGCCTTTTGTAATAAACTCAAGAGCTTCGAGTTGTTTTTTGTTTAATGCTTCCTTGTGAAGTATTTCAAACTGTTCTGAGCCGGGAATATATTTTATCAAGCCCTTCTGCTCGGCACGCCTCAGAGAAAGTTCGCTGTCAGCACCTGCTGGTATGATTATAGTATCCACATACTTTTCGCGTAGCCTATCAAAGTTTTTGTCTGCACCTGCAAGGTCGATTTTATTTGCCACTATAAGCGTGGGTTTTGATATCTTTCGCAAATGTGCAGAGAATTTTTTGCTATCATTTGTATCAAAATTATCAAAGTGTTTGTCTTCAAGACCAGTCACCCTCAATGCCTCCTTTACATGACTTTCCTTTACGCCTATACCCCTGAAGACGTCAGTGATTGCCATAACTGGCTCTGTTTCAGAGTTGACAAGTTTTGATATCTTGTCTCTATTGCCTTCCAAAAGTTTTTGATACCACATTATCAATTCTTCTTCAATATCGGCTACGTCAGCAATCGGATCACCTTGACCAATCTCGGTTATTCTTCCAGCAGCATCCACACCCCCTGATACATCCACCACATGCAAAAGGGCATCAGATTGAGTTGCAACAGAAAGAAATCTGTTACCCAGTCCCTTTCCTGCCCAAGCTCCTTTTATGAGACCTGGAAGATCGATGAGCTCAATTGGAATGAATCTCCACCCATCAACACATTTTGAGTTTTGAGGACTGTCTTGTACATTAAATTCTGTGTGAACGCATGGCGTTATTGCATTTCCTATACCGCTCTCGGGTTTCTTTGTTGTGAATGGATAAGTTGAGATCTCCCCACCTGACAGAGTGGCAGCGTTAAAAAAGGTAGTTTTTCCAGTATTTGTTTTACCGATAAGGCCAATTTTTATTGGCATAAACTCATCTCGTAATGCTTGCTATTTATCTCTGTTGTAGATTATTCATGGTGATGATCATTTGAGACATTTCCAAGCGAGTCTTTTATCTTGTCTGCATACCATTTGATTTCTCCAAGTTCTTCTTCCGTCAATGTATCGTTCCATTTGTCTAGAATTACTTTTAGGATTTGCGAACCATTATACAACAAATTCCAGTATGGATGGTGTTCTGCTGTATCATATGCAAGCTCTGCAACTTCCTCAAGTCCTGTTTTTGCGCGTGCAAGCGCATCGGATCTCTCGCCATATATCCTGACAACATTTGAATCAACGTCTGACACCATCTTGATTAGTACATTTTTTTGTTCAAATGATTTTATAAGATCTGAAAGAGCATCACAGAATTTTGCAAAATCTTCTACCATATCTAGAATAATCTCTGGTGTTCTGCAAGCATACATCGGTTAAAAACAACGTCTATTCCTGCTTTTTTTGCTAGTGATTCCGCTTCTGGATCATGAATTCCTTCTTGTAGCCAGATTACCCTTGGTTTTATCTTGATGGCTTCGTCAACTATAGGTTTTACTTGATCAGAAGGTCTGAAAACATCAACGATATCTACCTGAACTGGAACGTCAAGTAAACCTGGATAACATTTTTTTCCAAGAATCTCATCAGTTGTGGGATTAACTGGTATTATGTTGTATCCTTGTTCTGCGAGATATTTTGGCACATAATGTGCCGCCTTTTCTGGGTTCTTCGACATGCCTACAACTGCTATATTTTTTAATGCGTAGATTTTCTTTATTTGTTCATCAGAGTGCAAATCTCTTTCCATGATTTTGTGATGGTTGTTCCTCTTAATAGATTATTGTGGAACAATTCATGGGCATAAATGCCAGTTCATTATTTTATGAAAGAACAGAGATAAAGAAAAGACGCAAGTAACATATCGATAATAATTGTTCATCCTGCTCATCATGATGTTTATTGGAATCATGGATGATGATATTCTCATCAAGGGTGTCATTCAAGGGTCTTGTCATGACAAATTTTATGCCAGACCAGTATAGGTATGACGCAGGGACAACAGACGTGGGTCACACTGATGATGGGCACGATGTTGGTCACGGCGACTATGGCAGCGTGTACTTTTGTCACAGCGATGGTGGACAGAGCCACATGGGTTGTTTTGACGTGAACTTTTGAATTTTAATTACAGAGACGGGGTTTTAAAAAAAGAGATTTGAAATACTGATTTTTTTAACAGCCTAGTTGTGAAAGTACTGTTTGTGTTATAGTAGGACTGGCATTTGCATTAGCAAGCGCTGCCTTTACCATAGTGCAAAGACTTGATGTACCAGACGCCATAGGTGCTGTGGTTGTGGTTGTTGCATTCTTTCCGCCAGTTTCATTGCCAAGCTGAGCATTAGCAATTGATGCTTGCAATTTATCCCATTCTCCAGGTGCACATAGGTGATCTCCACAAACTTTGGTGTCTCCGTATCTCACTGTTGTCTGTTGATCATTTAGGTAGGAGAAGTCTCTCTGGATCAATGCATTTGATGCAGGAATAGTTGATACTGCAACAGATGCCATCAGAACTGCTGTTAACAACAGTACTACCGGTAACTTGGACGACATGGTTTTAGCTATAGGCCGCGCATATAAAAGAATTTCGCACATTCCATCCTTATGTTCTTTCCAATAATTATTTCGCCCCTGTCTCATGACTGATTCCTCCACAACATCTCAGGATCTACTAGCACATCATTTGTTGCCATTTTACTATAATATGCATTTGCAGGAGTCTCCATCTCATC
>JBAVVB010000280.1:0-2260 GCA_049697075.1 Nitrosotalea sp. | reverse complement strand
GCGATTTCCTCAATCATGTTGTATATTGTAGGTATTGCACCCCTTTCTCCTTCAATAAAATTTGTAATGTGTCTTGCAACCTCGCCTGAAAATGCTCTTATGTGAAATTCTTTACCATCATCAGCGCGTAGTATAACCAGCCCTTCCACACCATATGGATCAATAAAACCAACGTAAGTGATCTTAGTCTCTGCATAATCAGAATCTTGAGGCTCGTCTATCTTCACGGCTAGTCTCTATCGAGCGTCATTGCAGATAAATACTTTGAAAAAAACAGATAGAATTTAATGTCACTGTGCCACGTTTTTTACTAATTGGAAAAACAAAGCACGGTACACCGCTCACATAGGGTGTTGATCACTGTTGGGTTTTTAGCAATAGCAGTATCATTTCTTGCCTATGCAAGAAACGATGAGATAACTGTAACTCCCGCAGCCATGCCAGCATTACAGAATTTAGCAGTAGCAACATATGTCATTTTATTCACGTCATTTGGTGCGATAGGATGGGGTTTGTATAGATTTTACAAAGCCAAAATAGAACTTCCGGATTCATCAACTGCTTCAATAATTTCAAATGCTATAAACAACAAGAGGGCAAAACAGATCTTCATCATAAGCGCCATAGGATATGGAATATTTTTT
The DNA here is from genome assembly GCA_049697075.1 of Nitrosotalea sp. Classification (GTDB taxonomy): domain Archaea; phylum Thermoproteota; class Nitrososphaeria; order Nitrososphaerales; family Nitrosopumilaceae; genus Nitrosotalea. The sequence continues at coordinate 1,616 of JBAVVB010000280.1, read as the reverse complement.
GGGCTAACATCTGGAATGATCCTCTACAAACCAGAGATCAATGCAACAGACTATGGATTCCCAACTCCGCCACATATTGAACTCTCCCCTTGTTGTGATTTACCAGGATACATGCCAATGATATTTGCCTTTTTCACAGAACATGTAGGATTACAAATTGTTCCAATAAACTTGGTTCTTCTTGTTGCAGTATCCTTCCTAGTTGGATTGAATTTTGCCCTTTCTGCAACCACGTTTACAGCGGCAAGAAGTGCAGGAAAATTTGGCGCGTTTGGTGCAGTAACAGGACTCTTTGTCGGATGTCCGACCTGTGCTGGCACTGCCTTTACAATGCTTTTTGGTCTAGGAGCTAGTGCAACAGGTGTAACATTGTTTTTGACAAGTTATGAAGCACAATTGCAAACCATATTCATAGCTGCTTCAATTCCTGTGTTAATTGTCACTCCATTTATCATGGCAAGAAAGATAAGAAAGGCACAGAACGGAAGTTGTGCATTAGAGCCTAAGCAGTAGATTTTGTGACCTGAGGGGTTTTCCAGTCACCTATATTGTAGCCATCTTCTCTCAAATATTTCAAAGTAAGCTTGTAGACTAGCTCATCATTGTCAGAGACTTCTAGAATTTCTTTCCAAGTGACCACTCCTGCCTGCTCTATCTTCTTTTCAAGTTGAGAAGAGACAGATTTGGCTATTTCTCGGCATTGATCAAATGTCTTACCATTTTTGTAAGCTCTTGTCCTTGAATCACAGGCGTCCACAATTCATAGAATACATGACCCAAATAAAAAGTTCAATTTTTTGCGTTTATTTAATAGAAGAGTTTTAAACTAAATGAGATTTATAATTTGTCAATTGCTATCAGATAACAAACAGAAATTTGTCAACATCAATCCTGTGAATGCGCTTCTTTGGACATTCCGCAGAAATGAAAATGATGTCATAAATCTTTACGATGCTCTTTCATCCCTAATGCAGATCTCTACTGGAAGTAACATGCTCAACTTTGGATATTGGAATGAAACTACATCTGATCCTCATCAAGCACAGATCATGCTTTGTAAGACTATTGCAGAGATGGCAGAATTAAAATCAGCAAATGACATACTGGATGTAGGAAGTGGTTTTTCAGAACCTGCGATTATCTGGAAATCAGAATTTCCTCACATCAAAATAGCTTGCCTGAATGTAAATCCACAACAACTCAATTTTGCCTCAAAAATTCTCAAAGAAAATGGTGCTGCATCCAATCAATGTGGTTTTGGTTCAGATCACATTAGTCTTGTTAATTCTACTGCTACAAAATTGCCGTTTGCAGACAAATCCATGGACAGAATAATTGCTTTAGAGTCTGCACAGCATTTCAAGCCATTTTCAGAATTCATATCAGAAAGTAGGAGAGTGTTGAGGGAAAAAGGCATCCTAATGCTAGCCATACCAACACTGGCAAAATCAGCAAAATCCCTTGAGGTTTTCAAGCTTGGCATACTATCTTTTACGTGGTCATCTGAACACTATGATCTTGAAAACATCAAAAAGACAATTACAGATGAGGGATTTAATGTGATTTCTACAGATTTCATAGGCTCAAAGGTATACGAACCGCTTACTGACTACTAC
>JBAVVB010000279.1:0-7658 GCA_049697075.1 Nitrosotalea sp. | reverse complement strand
GTGCTGATGTTTCATACATACCGCGACAAATTGCAGAAATTTTGAAGTTAGAACTTGACGAATCCACAAAAAAAGAATCAAAAAGTGCGTCAGAATCGTTTTGGACATTTAGAACAAAAGTATATTTAGAAATTATCTATGAATCTAGAAGAATCCCAGTTGGAATGATCGATGTTTCAATTCCTGAAAAATATGACCTAGGTGAGGATATCGAAAAGAAAGTTTTGTTAGGTCGTAATGGTCTTTTTAATCAATATGAAATAACATTCAATGAAGATGCGAAAGTACTTACCTTAAAGAAGCACTATAAACAAGATCCTCTTAGGTCTAAAACAGCTAGAAGAGGAAAATAATCACAAAAATTAGTAGCCAACAGTTAACATGCAGAACAAATATCTTCAAAATTAACAGAACTAAATTTCATGATGCCTATTACTTGAATACTAAATTTTTAGAGCAGACTTGCCATATTAGCCACCGTTTGATAACCATTTGTCACCTGTATTGTTTTTGCAGGGCAAAACCACCCAGAGGACGGAACTGTGATTGTATCAGTAAACGTTGTTACTGGTTTGCCGTTAAAGGTGACTTGCATTGGAGCCCCTCCACTCTTTAGAATCTCAGCACTAACAACACCTTGACCATTGGTAAGTAAAACATCAGTCCCAGCTATCCTACGATTGATTATAACTTCTTGATCATAATTACCCATTGTCGGATCTTGCCATCCGCACCACAAACTCAGTTGTTTTTCATTCTGGGTCTGATCGGGTTTGTCTACCACCTCATAATAATTGAATGGAGTTATAGTTGAAGACACACCGTCAGGAATGACAACATTAGAACCACCATATTGTTCCACAACCTGCCATTTTTCTATGTATGGAAGGAATCTTTTGTCTATTTCGTCCATGTCCTGAGTCGTAAACACAGCCTTTGTTATTGCAAAATTACCCATATTATCTCACAGGACACTCCGTTTTAAATTGATTATCAATGAATTTACTTGCAGTTAATTTGTACATAAATTGGACTCAGATATGTAAGAGTCTGGGCCTCAACAGAGCCGACCTTACGCTAAGCGGTCATTGGATGTATTTTCAATATGCATCAATGCCAATTTTGGGAAACTGCTTATTTATGACTCCTACCTGTTCCTTAACAATTGTCGTCTAACTCTGAGGAAACGTGTCCTTATTGTAGCGTAAAAAATCCAACCACGACTATTGCTTGGAGCACCAAGGTTCTGGCTTCTTTCTTAGGAATATTTGGATTAAACGCTTCACAAAAGACAAGCGTGAAATCATTGGAAATAAAATGTCTTCAGTGTGAACGAGAGTATGTTTTGGTCAAGTTCGGAGATTTGGAATGGGTAAAAAGTCAGATTGATTGGGAATCTGATGTGAGAGACGGGATGATAGAACTATTTGGCTCATCTCTTTCAAGAGATCGCATAATAGATAATATCCAAGGAATTGCACTAAGAAAAGATAAAACTTTGGACATCTGCTTTAAGTATGGTAGGAAAAGAGCATACATGAGCTGTGTGAAAGAATCAGGTAAATACATGGGAGTTTACTTGGAGGAGATTACGCTTTGACAAAAGCTATTCTTGCACCATTGAGAACATTTCCAGACTCATCGGAGGCGTATACATTAGACGCTTTATTGAAATTAACCAAACCATTCCTAGAGTTCGATGCAAGTTCAAAATACATTACGAGACTTGTAAATACAAGAAAAAAACTTGAACAAATACGAAAACGCCAACCCACAAATAAACCGCTTAGAAAAGATGTGAGATTATTTGTGAGTGATTTAGCCCAGGTACTTCACCATCCTGAAACTTTGACTCTCTATGAGCGCAATAAGCTATTGACAACTCGTTTATCTCAGTTATACAGAAAGCGAGTCAGCAGACAGCAAATTAAATACAAATTGACAGATGTGATTCTCTACATTCTTTATTCAGCACACGATAAACCCGTTAATGGCAGAATTGCTTTAACAAAACAGATATTTCTCACTATAAAGGAAATTTTAGGTGAAGAAAATACAGAGAAATCAAAATTCATTCCATATAGATATGGTCCATATAGTTTCCTAGTAACTCATGTTATATCTAATTTAAAATATGATGGTTTTATCAAAACCAGTGGCAACAAAAATTCTTTAAATGAGAAATTCCAGATCACAGAAAGAGGAAAGAAAGCAATACGAAAAAAGTTTCAATTACTACCCACTTCCATCAAGAAGGAATTAGTAGATAGACGCAGGGGGTGGGATGAAGCCCATACTGATGGCATTCTTGCCTATGTCTATGAACGATATCCAGAATTCACTGAAAAATCTAAAATCCGTAACAAATACAAATCAATAAGCTGGGGACGAGCTAAAGGTTGACTCAGCCAAGAGTCAAATTAAAATCCACAGATGATAATTCAAAATACGGCTACCCAAAACGAGTAATTGAGATAAGAACTGGAAAAGGTGATTTTCAAACACCAACAAGAGCAATTACGAATCACGAGTATTACCAGAAAGTTGCGTCTGCAACAGATATAACATTTGACGGAAAGACAAGTATATTTTTTGATAGATTCACTTTAAAAAAATTAAAAGCTTTTCTCACTGAAGATAAACCCTTTGAGAACCTCTCCAAAAGACTTAAAGTCCAAACAGAAAGATCACAGCACTCCTACCTTAATTTAGCCTTGTTAAAACCATCTTCAACAAAAGATGATAAGAAAAATTCAGCTGTTGAATTACTTCAATCATCAAAAAGAATCAGAGAAAAATATATCAGGATGATAATTCAGTTACAAAGAGCACTTTCACTTGATCCGGTCGTAGTTCCTATAATGCCACTACCAGAAGATGATACGAAGGAAATGATGCGTGAAATTAAAGGTTATTTAGATTCACAAAACGTTTCTGTCATTTTCTTTTTTGATTTGAACAGGAAGCTACCAGCTTTATTGAACTACGCCATAAAAGATTTACAACTTCCCATTATCGGTCTAAACTACAAGAGATATACATCGGCAGTTCAGTCTTACGAAGCAATACGAGAATATAGTAATGATGATGTAGCGTTCGTCATGGCTAATACTACTAGAGCAGACGCGTTAAACGAAAATATTTCAACTATGCACTACTTGCCTTTTTTATCAAATGACATATTTTCATCATTTGTACCTCCACCTGTAATGACGGAGGAACCTCAAACTTATCAGGATGCACTTTCAGGGATTAAACTTTTCAGTAAAAAGCAACTAATTTTAGAAAAGATGCTAGAAAAACAAATTGACATTAATCAAATCATGAGCGAAGTTGAACGACCGAATGACCACAAGATTCGTGAAATGTTAACCAATTATAATAAAGGTACTACAAGCGATAAGACATTGGCAATAACCAGACTAAGAGCCTTCTCTAAAGTTCATGAAGCCAAATCTAGCTTAGATGAATTTGTTTCTCTCAGAAAACACATAGAAGAAAGAAGCACCAAGGATTACGTAGATTCCACCGATAAGAAATTTCTTAAAAAAACACTGGACAAAATAAAATAGCATAACAAATGTTTTTCAACAGACAGACAAGAAACAAACTAAACAGTTCAAACAATTCTTTTAATGGGTCCAAAATTCCTCCGAGATAGTATCTGGGTCTTATAGGACTCAACTCTTAGAAATTAATTAAAATAAAAAATTGGGGAAGGTTTTCAGGTTTTCACCCTACTCGCCTGATTATTTTATGGCGCGGAAAGCGAGATGTGTCACTGTAGTCTGGGGGAAACCCCCTCTAGTCCAAACTAGAAATAGTAAAATGCCATATGCAGAATAAATCGTTCAACTATTGAGGATAGATAATTTTCTCTTCTGTAACGATACAGTCCATCTTGACATCATGCCCGTCATGGGGCATTGCTTTTACTATTTGCTTGGAGTATGATAATGCAACCTTTTTTGAGCGCTTACCATTAAGATACCTGTCATAGTACCCAAATCCATATCCCAGCCTGTATCCATCACTTGTCAGCGCAATTGCAGGCACCAGGATGACATCAAGTTTCTTTACAACCTCGCACCTGTCCTTTGGCTCCATCACGGAAAAATTGCCCATCTCAAGGTCTGAAAAACTGGAAATCTTTCTAAAGACCAAGTCATTTTTTTCAACCCTTGGAAGCGACAGCTCTTTTCCAACATTTAGTATCTCCTGCATTATATCCTGTGTGCGAACCTCGCTTCCTATGGAATAGTATACCCCTATGCTTGCAGCATTTCTATAGTACTCTATCTTTCGCAGATTCTCGCGAATCTTGCCGCTTGATATTTTTATAAAATCAAGCGAGGTACCATCTCGCTGGTCCAAAAGCTGCTTGCGAAGCTGCGCCTTTTCAACGGTTTGTGACAAATCCTTTACTAATTGAAGCTGCCGTGACAGTGTTTCTTAAAAGCATCGCTCTAGTCATGGGTCCCACGCCTCCAGGAACAGGCGTCGCATATGATGCCTTTTTAATGATACCATCATAGTCTGCGTCTCCTGCCAACTTGCCGTTTACCCTGCTTGTTCCTATATCTATTACAACTGCGCCTTCTCTTATCATGGTACCAGTAAGCGTGAACCTTGATCTATCCCCCACTGCAGTAATCACAATATCTGCTGCAAGGCAATGGTCCACAAGATTTCGTGTCTTGGAGTGGCAAGTGGTAACTGTGGCATCTCTTTCAAGCATTAGGTGATACAGGGGTTTTCCCACCAAGTTGCTCCTGTTTATGATGACAACATTTTTTCCAGACAATTCTATGTTATAATAATCAAACAATTCCATTATCCCCAACGGAGTGCATGGCTTCAAAATTGCCCTACCAGATGCCAAAAGCCCGGCGTTATATGGCGTAAGACCGTCAACATCCTTTATTGGCGATATTCTAGATGTTGTTGCAAACTCGTCTAATGGTACAGGCAGAGGCAGCTGGACCAAGATTCCATGAACTGTTTTATCATTATTTAGCAGGTTAATCAGACTGTCAAGCTCCATCTGGGTGAATTCATGTGGCAGCCTGTGGTCCTTTGTAACAATGCCGACATCCGCACAGTCTTTTTGTTTGCTTGTAACATATGACGAAGATGCAGGGTCGTCTCCAATCAATATGGTTGCAAGGCACGGCTCGATTCCTTCTTTTTTCAGCTCTAACACTGACGCCCTGACCAGATCCTTGACAGAATTTGCAACTTCAATACCGTCTATTTTTTGTCCTGTCACGTAGTGTGGATTACGTTTAGAGTATTTAATCCTTGGAACTAAAATTGGAATATGCGTACATGAAAAAATCTATAGACAAATCCAAAATACAACATTTAAAAAAAAGCAGAATTATTCTAGAATTAATTCTAACTTGTTCACTAACACAAAGTACAATCCAACACTTGAGAGCATTCTAAAAGTAGAGCAACTCCTTGCAAAATACAAAGAGTTTGATTCCAAGGCACAATTGACAAAAAAACTTGATGTTATCATGAGGCCGCCAGTTCTTAACGTCATCCTACATTATCTGGAACAATCTAACAAAGTTTTACTTGATGAAGACGGCTCAATAATCTGGATTTGTGCTAGCCCAACTGCAAAGAAAAGCTGGGAGCAGACAAGATCACTGTAGTTTGTAATTATATGATTGAATCGGCAAGCACGTCAAGTAAGTATATAGTAGAAAACTATAATATTATAGTATATTACTATATTATATACAATGGACGAGGCGGCATACAAAATATTAGACATATTGTCAAGGAACCTAGGCCGGTCTCTGTCTATACGTGAGATTACTGGAAAGATAGAGGCAACATATGGTGGAGCCTATTATGCCAACATAAATGAAAAGATCCACGAGATGACAAAAAAAGGAATAATCGTTTTGTCAAAAGCAGGTATGTCATCGCTTACATCAATTGACTTTAACAACTATCTCATAACAGATTTACTTGCAGAGATGGAACTTAGACGAAAGCAAGACTTTCTTCAAGGAAGACAAGAGATGCAGATTCTGATGATGGATATCTGCACACACCTGCACAGTTTTCCTCTAGTCAAATCAATTATCATGATGAATCCAGAGAGAAACACAAAATTAAACAAGACTGAGCTACTAATTTCCATAAAAAGAACCGAACAAGATAAAGTGGAAGAGACAAAAATGGGCATTCATGACATCATGAATACTCTCCAAAATCTACACAACATAAGGATAGATTACATGATACTTGAAGACAAGATGCTTCTTAATCTCATAAAATCTGATGAAATTAATCCTGCAAGAGAGATGTTGTCTAACAAGATAGTCATTTTGAACCCACAGGATTTCTGGATAGAAATCAAAAAATCGGGAATAGAAGGAATTAAAATAATCTCAGAAGAAGACATGACAAACCCCGCAAAAATTACAGCAGACGATTTGATATCCAATCTTGCACGATTTGGTTACACAGAATTTGGACCAAAAATAAAGCAAGGAAAATTGATCTGTATAGAGTACATTGTAAGCGCAATAATGTTCCAAAACGATGCAAGGAGAATAGATGCGATTCCAATAATACTTGCAAAGAGCTCTGGCAGGACAAACTATGATTTGCTGCTTTTTCTTGCACGCAAATATGGTTTTGGCGGGAAAATGTTGGGTATACTGCATGCCCTAAGGGGTCTTGTGGCACATGGTATGCCTAGGATTAAAGAACCAATAAGACTGCTTGAGGCAATGAAGATTAAAGAAGTCAAGGCAAATGAGAAGAGTATAAAGGAAAAGTTGAGATTGTATAATGCCACTTGACAACACAAAGCTGCTGGATTTTCTAGGCGAGATAGACAAAGAACTCAAGCGCAAGATAGTGGTGGTAGCAGCAGGAGGAACTGCCATGACACTTCTCAAGACAAAACCGTCTACGATAGATGTAGATTTTACTATTCCAGGCAAGTATTTTGATGATTTCAAACGAGCAAAAGATATAGTTCAGCCTGGGTTCAAAGTGGACCTTTTTCATGATGGTGCCGTGTTTATCAACATGCTTCCAGAGGATTATTTGAAAAGGAGTAAACTAATCAAGACAAGGCTAAAAAACATAGAACTTAGGACCTTGCATCCTGTTGACATAATTGTAACAAAAATTAGCAGGTTAGATGAAAGAGATGAACAAGATATCAAAGCATGTATCACGAAATTTGAGATAAAAAAGGACGAGATCGTAAAACGGGCAAAGCAAATGGGGTATGCTGGTAATGATGATGTATTTCAGACCAATACACAAATTGTTTTAAGAAAGTTCTTCTAGGTTCCTTGGAAGATTAATTATATCCGATAACAATAGATTTCTCAATGAATCAAAGGGAGGCTGAAACCGTAATCAGGGAAACACTTGACCAGATAAAAAAACATGAAATCGAGCTGCACCAAGGATGTGTGGCATGCCATGTCATATTCTCGCTAACACAAAAGTCTGGCAGATCAGAGCAGGATGCTGCAGACCTCATGGCCGAAGTCCTAACTGGTGACCCGGAATTAAATTCTGAACTCATCGAGACTGTAGAGCAGATTCACATGACCGAGCGGGGAATGGGAGGGGCGTTTCCAGCAAGGGAGAGAGAATCAAAGGACAGTTACCTT
>JBAVVB010000278.1:0-2936 GCA_049697075.1 Nitrosotalea sp. | reverse complement strand
TTTGGTTAAATGACATTCCCAATAATTTGTCAGACTCTATCCATTTCTCGTTGAATCTGTGTACAATTTTTTTGCATTCTAAAACAATTTTTTCTATTCCTGCAGATTCTATTACCTGCGATTTGCTTCCTGAGATGCCAAGCTCTTTTTCTGCCTGCAGTTCAACCGGAAGACCCTGTGTATCCCAGCCAGCATTGAAAATAATCTTGTAGCCTCGCAGAGTCATGTACCTGTACCACAAATCCTTCATCACTCGACCGCGAAGGTGTCCTGCATGAGGGGTCCCGTTCATGGTGGGCGGGCCTTCTATGAAGGCGGTCTTTTTTGTTTTATTTGGAGACTCGAAAATTAATTTCTCTAAATCGATATATGATAATTGTTGTTTTATTTCATCTTCTATCTTCTTTGGATTAAACTCGCTTGAAATCTGCATGATAAATGGCTATAATTTTACTGATTTTATAAAGGTACGATAGAACCTGCTTGAATTGTACCGGTAAAAAAGTAAATTTGTTAAAAGATGCTTTCATTGACCATGTTACGTGCTACGCCCAGATTCTGATTGTCCCTTTTTTGCATTTCTCGTATAGTCCAATCTTGTATAGTTTTTTCTCTAGCTCCTTTTTGAGCTCCTTTGGAACTGCTATGTGAAGAGGGATTTCCTTGCCGTTCATCTCCCTGCCTGTGAATGCCTTTAACTGTGCATTTATGTTCGGATCGCCTTTGATGCTGGTCTTGACTTCGCCTAGGTGTCGCAGCGCACCCTTTATGCCTTCCAAATCAGGTGCATATCCGTCTCTTTCTTTTGGTTTTGGAAGTTTTCTATATTTTTCATCAAAGTACTCTGGCATCTCTGCCATGTCGATATGTGTTATTGTAATTCCTTGGGATTCCAACGTGGCTGCAAGCGAGTTTAGCATTTTTTGGTGCTCTGCAGACGTCATGCTAGTAATATCTGACCATGATTAAATTTAGGTATTGTTTGATTTTGGCTGTACTGCAAATAGATTTTGGTTCTAAATCAGAACACCCCTTATTATTATCAAGTCAAAACCAGGAAGGGGGAAAGTCCAACGTCTTTCCCCGCTTTTTCTATGCGGCTCTAAATCTGAGCCTTATGCGACCTATCCGAACGCCCTGAAATGTTGTCTACCAGTTCCACATGGGATTGACCCTGAAGATGAGTGCCACGTATCCTATGACAACTCCTGCACAGATCAAACCTGCTGATTCGTAGAATGAGACGGGGTTGGTTCCACCGCCGTATCCGCCAGCTTCTGGGTTGATGACAAAGATGGTCACAAATACGCATGCCAGCATTATTGCTACTGCTATTGGCAGGTATTCATCATGGCGTTTTTTTTGTTGGATTTTGCCAGACGCATCATATGTTGACATTGCCTTAGATACGTTGTACGTAAATATAGGCATATGCCAAATTTTCAACACAAATGTCCAGGAAAATGCTTAATTATTGAACAAATGTGCATAATTATATGGCAGTTGACGATCTGGATAAACGCATACTGGAAGAATTACTGAAGAACTCAAAGCGCTCATATCGCCAACTGGCAGACGAGCTGGAAATTGCACCAGGAACTGTTCTTAAGAGAATAAAGGATATGGAGTCAAAAGGAATAATCAAAGGCTATTCGATAATTGTAGATCAAAGCAAACTAGGCTCTCAAATTATTGCGTTAATTGAGATAATTTCATCAGGAGGCAAATTGGAAGAGATGGGAAAAAAACTCTCAAAGCTTCCAAATCTATATGGTATCTACGAAACTACTGGTTCTCCTGATGCAATCATAATTGGAAAATTCCATGACACTGATGAGCTTGGCAAGTTTGCAAGACATCTTTTAGGGCTTCCATCTGTTAGCAGAACAAATACTCATGTGGTACTGAACACTGTAAAAGAAGACTTTAGAATGCTGTTATAGATATAATTGATGAATTATTTTTAAAATAAAAAACCTGTACTAGGTCAATGCTATTTTTGAATCGACCTTGATGTGTATCTTCTCGCCTGTGTGTTGATGGTCATTGTAAATCATCTTGGTTTTGATTCCTTTTTTGTTCAGGTATCCTTCAAGCAAAAGTGCCCAGGGAATTGAATGACCGCTATTCATCTTTGATTCTATTACAAAGTGATTTCCCTGTGATTCGTATTTGAGATGCCCTGAACATGTAATATCAAGAGTAGAGTCAACTAGGGAAATTATCTCGTCAAGTGTCTTTGATTGCAAGTCTAGTCCATTTTTCTCCAAGAATACCAAGATGTCTATTCCCTTGCCTTTTGAGTTTAGCATTGAATTGAGGACAAATCCCAAGCCATTTTCATTTATCAATTGTACTACCTTGAGGGTCTCTTGTGCATCAGACTTTGTCATGTCTGACAAATTGTTGACCTTGATCCCGCTCTTCCAGGCCTGCTCAAAAGTCTTGACCTGGTTTGTACCTAGCACATCTGTGGATAGAAATATCGCGCCCTTACCGTTGCTGCTGTTAATCATGAGAATCTCGGAATCATCAAAGGTAACCATGTTTTGAGAAACTTCTGCAGTCTTGATCCTAATCTCTGCAGGCAAATTGTGGAAAGCCTCTGTTCCTACTATGTTTGATGGAATTATTATCTTGACATCGATATTTTTTCTCAGAGCTACCAAGAGCTCTTCTTTGCACTGCGAGATAAGATTGAGCCCCCATGAATCAATTATTGCATGAATTGATGTCTTGGAACCTTCTATCATTGACTGGAATTGTTTGAATACATAGTTCTGAGCAAGGTGGAAATACCTTTTCTCTTCTGAGCCTCTTGCCTTTTTGCTATCCTCGCTGAGTCGCTTTAGCTTGGTGGTAAGGCTGTTCATTGCATTTACTCGGTTTATCTGATCTTGTATGATTTCATCAAATGCATCTTCTGGCGCAATGGC
>JBAVVB010000277.1:0-8036 GCA_049697075.1 Nitrosotalea sp. | reverse complement strand
TTGTGGATCCTGTGCTTTTTGTCCACGCATCTTTCAGACCTGCAAGTTTTAATAGATTTTTAATATTGCCACCTGCTACTAACCCAAGGCCTCTAGGTCCGGGAATAATTTCAACTGTCACACTTCCGCCTCTACCTCTGACTTTGAAAGGTACAGAATGTTTCTGATCACATCTACACTCCCAACTTCCACAGCCCAGTTTCACCGGACTTACGTTAAGATAAGCTTGACTGGTGGCTTTTTCAATAGCAATTCTCATTTGTTTTGATTTTCCTTGTCCTATACCAAGCCATCCGTTTTCATCACCTGCTGCCACGAGTGCCTTGAATCTTGTATATTCTCCGTTAGTAGTCTGCTTTTGGACTATACCCACATCTATGACCTCTGTTTTGATACCTGGTAATAATTTCTTGATAATTCCTGACTCTTGAATTCTATAACCATTTTCATAGATTTCTTTCATGGAAGTAATCTTGTTAGTAGCAACTAGCTTTCCCAATGTAGTTCTTGGCACCCATTCCACTTCGGGTTCTCTAGATCTTTGTCTTGTCTCTGATCTGCTCATTTAGTTTTTACCTCGTTATCTATTGATGATTTTATCTTATCAATCTCATTTGCAACTTTGAGATATTTTCCAGTAATCCTATCTGCAGAAGGAAAAGTTTCCTCATCTGCAGGTACCTCAAGCCCAGCATCTATTATTCCTTTCAATGCTGCTGATATTCTCTGAGTGTATCGTCTAGTACCAACATAAAGAACTGCGTTGCTGACACCATGAGCCAGTGCTTTTTTACCTGCAAGATAACCCGTCAAATATGCTGCAGGTATACTTTTTCGCGAACCCTTCCAGCCTTTTTTCAAAAGGGATCTAGAATGAGCTGATGACAGAACTTTATCTCCTAATAGTTCCGGCTTGTGGATCTGTACAAGCGTATTCTCGTTTGATATCTGAACTGTGATAAAGTTTCTCCTGCCCATGAGAAGATTTCTTCTTCTTCCATAGTTGGTTTTCTCTTCACGAGACCTGCGCAATATTTGTGAATATCTCATCTATACTACCTATTTAAAAAAAATTTTGGTGAAGCTCTTATAAACGTTAGACTCGCAGCAGGGCCACCATAAGCGCCTTTTGAGCATGAAGTCTATTTTCAGCTTCATCCCAGATTACTGACTGGGGTCCATCGATCACTTCACTTGTAACTTCCTGACCTCGTTTAGCAGGCAAACAATGCATGAAAATCGCTGATGTACTAGCTTTTTTCATCAAAGATGAATTTACTTGGAAATGTGGAAGAAAATCATTTGTCCTATCTGTAGTTTGATGATGTATCGAGACAAAGGTGTCTGTAACTACAACATCTGCTTCCCGTACAGCAGCCTCTGGATGGTTTGATAATTTAACATCAATTAGTTTGCTAGATTCTTTTACGACGTTCGAATTAGGTTCATATCCTTTTGGAGTTGCTATACTAATCTCAATGCCAGTCTTTGCACAACCATATATCATTGAATTACATACGTTATTGCCATCACCTATCCATGCCAGTTTAAGGCCAGCCAATTTTTTCTTCTTTTCTTTGATTGTCATAAGATCTGCAAGTGTTTGACATGGATGAAAAGAATCAGAAAGGCCATTCATTACAGGAATGGAGGAATTCTTTGCAAGTAATTCTATTTCATCATGAGAATAAACCCTAGCCATTATCAAATCTACATATCTTGAAAGCGTTTTTGATGTATCTTCTATGGTTTCTCCCCTTTTTAGTTGCAATTCATCTGCAGAGAGATTTAATGCGTGTCCTCCTAGTTGAAACATTCCAGTTTCAAAGCTTACTCGTGTCCTTGTAGACGGTTTTTGAAAGATCATTGCAAGTGTTTTATTTTTAAGAAGGGGTTTAGAAATTCCCTTCTTCAGATCTTTCTTCATCTTTATTGCATTATCAATGATCTCAACAAGTTCGGCTTTACCAAGTTCATTTAATGTTAACAGATCTTTTGTTTTTAATTTCATTTCTTCATCCAACCAAACATGGAGCGTTTCTTCTTTGACTTGTCATCTTTAGATATTTCAGCATCTTCTTTTTCACTGGTTTTCTCTTCAATGACATCTTTATCTTTTGTGGATTTTGGTCTGCCATCAGAAATCCATTTTCGTATTTTAGAGGCAAGTTTTCTTGCTTCGTCATCATTTTCAGGTGGAGGAACATCAAATAATGCAGAATATTTTTCAATATCTTTTGTTGTTACCCCCGTAAAAGGATCTTCATCTTCGCTTGAAATTTCGTCTGTTGGTTTCATCTCTACTTCTTTCTTTATTTCTTGTTTGATCTCTGGTTCATGCTTTGATTCTACTTTTAGTTCAGGTTTTGGACCTTCAGAGAATAATTTTTTGGATGATTCTTGTTCAGGTACAATTTCTTTTTCAACGCCAACTTGAATTTTTTCCATAGATGATGTTGATTTGGTTTGCATGATTTCTGGTTTTATCTCTTTAATCTCAACTTTGGGTTCTTGTTGTTTGTCTACCACATTTACCTTTTCTTCAACAATAATTTCTTTTTGTTCTGTTTGTTGTTGAGATTTATCTTTCTGCGAAGTTTGCACCATAGACAGTGATTCCTGCTGTCCAAACAAGGATTCCAAAAATGAATCCTTGTCAAATGGCTTCAAGTCTTTGTATTCTTGACCAACTCCCAAGTAGAGAATTGGGCTTGATGTCACTTTGACTATAGATATAGCAGCACCACCACGTGCATCTGCATCGCTTTTGGTAAGAATCGCGCCGTCGAATTTGGTGTAATTATGAAATTCCCTTGCTTGACTAACTGTATCATTTCCTGCCAATGAATCGCCAACGAATAATTTCAGATCAGGATTTACTACTTTATTGATTTTCGATATTTGATCCATAAGGTTCTTGCTTGTCTGCATCCTTCCTGCAGTGTCGATTAATACACAATCTACCTTGTGAGATTTGGCATATAGTACAGCATCACGCGAAACTGCTGCAGGATCAGAGCCATAATTCTGCGCTATGACCTTTATGTTTAATCGTTTACCATGTTCGCTTATCTGTTCAATTGCGCCAGCTCTGTATGTATCTGCGGCCGCAATTACAGATGATAATTTATTTTCGCGTAAAAGATTAGCAAATTTTGCTATAGTAGTCGTTTTTCCTGTTCCATTTATTCCCATGAATGAAATGATATATGGTTCTCCCTTTTCCTTCTTCGTTTGTATGTTAGACAAGATGTCGATTTTTCCTGCGGCATCAAACATGTTTGAAATACTTTGCCTTAGATTTTGTTTCACAAATTCTGCTATTGTGTCTTTTTGTACGGTAGTGCCAATTAGCTGTTTTTTTAAATCAGATTTTAGCAAATCTATTACTTCTGTTGCCACATCAGATTCTAACAAAGCCATTTCAAGTTCAAATAGAACTTCATCGACATCTTTTTCCTTTAGCTCTTTTTCTCCAAAGCTTTTGACTGCTGAAGAAAACGCGTTTCGTAGTTTATCAAACATGATAGATTTTCCTTACTGCGTAGAACCGCGACTTGATTGTATAAGTTTGTTCATTTCCTGTTGACCTTGTTCAAGTCTAAAGGATACTTCTTGTCTCTGAGCTGCCAATTGTTGAAGTACGATTTCCAATTCTTTAATCCTAGATTCCATATAGTTAATTGCTGAATCCTTGTCTTGTTCAATTGAAGCGCCTGCTCCTATATTGACAATTATTTTTTGATTCGGCTCTATTGTCGCTTTTACAAAAGCTCCCATACCTACAGGCACAAGGGCTTCATTGGACGTATCTGTACCCATTGTTTTCATTGATTCTATAGCACTTACCGCTTCTTGTAAAAGCCTCATTACAGATTCTTCTTTCTGCATCAAATCTGCCAAGTATCCTTCAAGCGCTTGTATTTGTTGCAACAGAGCTTGAGCTTGCTCTTCACTCATTTGCAAAAAATTCTCTTATCCACCTATAAATGCATTCTGAAAAATACTTCTGCGCTGTTCCTTGTTTTCCATACCTCTCATTACAACTTGACAGAGGTTGAAAAATAATCAATAAAAACAAAAAGAAGAAGGAATTATGCTTTTGCCTTTGATAGTCTCTTGTCTACTTCATCCCAGTTTACGACGTTCCACCATGCACCAACGTAATCGGCCCTGCGATTTTGGTATTTTAGATAGTACGCATGTTCCCAAACATCCAATCCCAATAATGGAATCAGGCCCTTGGTTCTAGGACTAGTCTGATTTGGCATTGTAGTGAATTCAACTTTTTTACTTTGTGTGTTGTATGCTAACCAGCCCCAACCGCTTCCTTGAATAGCGATTGTGTCTTTTGTGAATTTCTCTTTAAAGGCATCAAAGCTACCAAATGCTGCGTTAATTGCGTCATCCAAGCTTCCGCCTGGCTTTCCTCCACCATTTGATTTCATATGGTTCCAGAACAATGAGTGATTGTCATATCCTCCTCCGTGAAAATTCACTGCACCCCTTGTGTTTTCTGGAACTTTGTCCAAGCTTGCAAGTAAATTGGATAACTCCATGTTTTGTAGTTCAGAACTTAGAGTCTCCAAAGCTTTGTTCAAGCCGTCAGTATATGCTTGATGATGTTTCGAGTGATGAATTTCCATTGTTTTGGCATCAATGTGTGGCTCTAATGCATCGTATGCGTATGGTAACTTTGGAAGTTCGTATTTTGCCATTATACTCCCACCTAGTTCTTGCCATTTATGGCTTTGGTTGCAAATGCATTTTATCTAGTCAAATTTCAGATAATTTATGATTAACCGATTACTGATTTTTTCAGTCCTTTTAATTTTCTGCATGTTTCTATTTGTATCAGAATCAAACGAACAGGAAATTTCAAGCAATTTACAAAAAAGTATGGAGCTTGTAGGTGTCAAAGCGGCTAGATTAGACGGTCTTGAGGGCCAAGGAATTAAGATTGGAATTATAGATACCGGAATAGACTACAACCATCCTGATCTTTTAGGCTATGGCCCATCTGGGAAAGTGGTTGGAGGATACGATTATGTCAACCCAGGCGAAAACCCCCTAGATACCAATGGTCACGGAACAGAAGTAGCAGGCATTATTGCAGCGGATGGTAATTTTACTGGAATTGTGCCCAAGTCAAAATTATTTTCATACAAGGTATCATCAACTGGCGAAGCAGTGTCATCGGATTACATAGTCGAATCTATTCAACAGGCGATGCAAGATGGGGTCAATGTTGTAAACATCAGTTTAGGAATCAACAGAACAAATGACCAAATCGATAACGCAATTGATGAGGCCGTAAAGAAAGGAATTGTCATAGTGGTGGCTGCAGGAAATAACGGTCCACAAGAAGATAGCATCGGTAGTCCTGGTAAAGATATCAATGCAATTACAGTTGGCGCATCATATAACAACTTGACATCTAGTTTAGTGGCAACTTTTGAGGTAGGCAAAAAACAATATCAAGTTCTTCCAATGGTAGGAGTCCAAGATATGTCAAGCCCCATAGAAGGCAAGATAGTTTATGGCGGATATGGCAGACTCCAAGATCTTCAAAATATAGATGTCAATGGAACCATACTTCTTGAAGAAAGAGGAAGTGATGTGAAAGGACAAAAAGTCTATTTTTCTGAAAAGGAGAAAAATGCCGCAGACTTGGGTGCAAAAGCATTGGTCGTATTTAACAATGAGACCGGAATATTTTTTGGTGAACTTGTAGGACCAAATAAAACTGCAGAGTATACGCCAAGAATACCGGTAATTTCACTGTCACAGGAAGACGGAGTTGCACTCAAGTCCATGCTGACTTCTGATACAACAGGAAGTTTGAATATGTTTTATCATCCAGATTTCATTGCTCCTTTTAGCTCCCAAGGGCCAGTATCTCCTTTCTACATCAAGCCAGATCTTGTTGCACCCGGTGTCTTTGTGAACTCTACCACTCTTGGAGGAAAGTACAATCTAACAAGCGGTACAAGCTTTGCCGCCCCTCATGTTGCTGGCGCTGCTGCAATTATCTTACAGAAGTATCCCGGGTTATCTCCTTCAGATGTTGCATCACTACTTGTTACTACAACGGATCCAGTTACTGATGCATATGGCAATCTTTTCCCTGTTTCAGCAGTTGGAAGTGGAAGACTAAACATCACTAGAGCACTAGAATCGAATTTAATAATATCACCACATAGTCTAGTTTTCAATCTATCTTTTAGCAATCAATCTCAGACAAAAATGCTACATCTGAGAACCCTTGATGGTTCCATCTCACCTCAGCTGAATGCAAATTTTTCATCCAATGAAACTAGTTTGGGCTTTGATTATTCTCAATCTAATGATACTTTGAATGTCAAAATTTCTGATACCGTTAAAAATGAAGGAGATTACGATGGATTTCTCATTCTAAAAGATCTCAAGACAAGTTACCGCATTCCTGTTGTGATTCATATGACAAAGGGAACACTTCTAGTAGACCAAAGCAATGGAACTCTCCACTTTTCAATTGATTATCCTGACCAATGGTCTTATGCAAAAATTTCCTTGATAAAGGCCGGTACAGATGAAGTCACCAGCACTTCGGTCACGCCTCAAGAGACAGGTTCTCTTCCTGTTTATGAAAAAGGTCAATATTGGATCTTGGCCCAGATTAAGAGTTCAAATGATACAGATGAGGCATATCAAACCATACTTGTCAATCAAGTTGCACAAAAGAACATCTTTGACCTGCAGAATACCATAGGAATTCCTGCAAAACAAGTGGCAATAATTTCAGGAATTATAATAATAACCGTTACAATAGGTTTGGTCTCTAGACGTAGATAAAATTAGATTCTGGGTCCTGCGTCTACTATTTCCTTTGAAACGTTCCCAAATTTTCTAAAGTTTTCTACAAACATTTGAGCTAGTTTCTTTGCAGAGATATCATATGCATCCTTCTCAGACCAAGTGTTACGAGGGTTCAATACCTCCGACGGTACACCAGGGCATTCGGCAGGTATGTCTAGGTTGAATATATCATCATGTCTGTACTGTACGGCATCAAGTTCTCCTGTCAATGCGGCAGTAACCATCCTTCTTGTATGACCTATGTTCATTCTCTTTCCTATACCATATGGACCACCTGACCATCCTGTGTTGACAAGATATACGACAGTCTTGTGTTCAGTAATCTTTTCTCCGAGAAGTTTTGCATAAACAGATGCATGTCGTGACATGAATGGCGCACCAAAACATTCTGAAAATGTGGCTTTGGGTTCTGTAATTCCTCTCTCGGTGCCAGCAAGTTTACTTGTATAGCCTGACATAAAATGATACATTGCTCCTTCTTTTGTCAATCTTGCAATTGGAGACATCACCCCAAATGCGTCAGCTGTGAGAAAGATGATGACTTTGGGATTCCCACCTAAGCTTGGAATTACTGCGCCTGGGATATAGTCAAGAGGATATGCGGCTCGTGTGTTTTCTGTCAAGCTGCCATCGTTGAAGTTTGGCATCATTGTTTTGTTGTCGATTACTACATTTTCCAATACAGTTCCAGATCTTATTGCATCCCAGATTTGTGGCTCAGCTTCCTTATTGAGATTAATGCACTTGGCATAACAACCACCTTCAAAATTGAACACCCCTCTATCAGACCAACCATGTTCGTCATCTCCTATTAACATCCTATTGGAATCAGCAGACAGTGTTGTCTTTCCAGTACCAGAAAGTCCAAAGAACAAGGCAGTATCACCATTCTTTCCTATGTTAGCAGAACAGTGCATTGGAAAGACTCCTTTTTGTGGAAGAGCGTAATTCATAACAGAGAACATTGCTTTCTTAATCTCTCCTGCATACGAAGTACCGCCAATGAGCACAATTTTTTTTGTATAGTTGAGTATGATGAAGACGTCTGTCCTAGTACCATCAACTTCAGGAATAGATTTGAAGTCATTTATTGAGAGAAGGACATATTCTGGTTTATGAGATTCAAGTTCTGCTGCCGACGGTCTTATGAATAACTGTCTTACAAACAAGTTTTGCCA
>JBAVVB010000276.1:0-2814 GCA_049697075.1 Nitrosotalea sp. | reverse complement strand
CACAATGAATCAAGAAATTCCTTTCGTGTAGAGTCATCCATTTTACATGTCCAGCGTCTTTCAACCATTCTTGGCGTCACTTGTAATTTATTGAGTAGTCCATCTAGTTTTGTCTGCTGCGAGAAATGTATCGAGTTTATTTTTGTAAACGTATTCTTGTATGTCTCACAAAGATTGGGCTTTCCCCGCTGAAAGCAAAGATCACAGAATTCAAGTGGATTGGCATCATTTTGGTTCTTCACTGTATTTGCACTCAATTGATGCTAATTTCAATTTTTACCTTACATATTCTTGCATAACATGTGATTTTTCAAAGAGGTTTGTTGCTAGATTAGATGAAAATGCCGTTACAGCTAATACTGGAATGTAAATCGTTAAACTCAAAATTTTAATAGGCATGAGGCTCGAAAGAGTGCAGAAGTAATATTACCATGTCGTTAACAAAAACCGAACTTTCCGCTCGTTCAAGATCGCTTTCAGTCATAATTCCAACATACAATGAATCCCAAAACATTACAAGAATGCTAGATATCGTCTCATCGTGCCTTCCTCCGGAAACAAATGCCGAGATTGTTGTGGTTGATGACAATTCCCCAGACGGCACGGGAAAAATAGCAGACGAATATGCAAGAAAGTCAAGAGATAATGGCGGTTGTGAAATCAAGATAATAAATCGAAAAGATGAGAAGGGCCTTAGCTCAGCAATACTTGCAGGTATTAGGGCATCAAGTGGCGAGTCAGTTGTTGTAATGGATAGCGATTTCTCTCACCCCCCAGAGACCATAACAAAGATGATAGAAGAGATGAAAAAATCTGATTGCGATATAGTAGTAGCATCAAGATATGTCAAAGGCGGTTCCATCACAGGATGGCCATTCAAGCGCAAATTGATTAGCAAAGGGGCAACGAAAATAGCACAGCAAAGCCTTGGAATAAAAATAAAGGACCCAATGTCTGGATTCTTTGCGTTTCGTAGACACGTTGTTCGAAATATCAAATTTGATGCAATAGGATACAAGATACTCTTGGAGATACTTGTCAAGGCAAGAGGGGCCAAGGTCAGGGAGATACCTTACAACTTTACAGACAGAAGAGAAGGCACAAGCAAACTAGATGCTGCAGTAATCTTGGATTATACAAAATCTGTGTGGAAGCTATACAGGTATGGCAGGTCCATAAGGGAGAGAAGGACCTCTGTTCACTTTCTGTCAAAGGCAGGACGATTCTACACGGTGGGAGCCACGGGACTGCTTGTAAACTATCTTGTTTCATTTCTCTTTGGTGCAGTTCTGTCCAATCTTTGGTACATTTATGCAACTATGATTGGAATCATGTTTTCAATGACGTCAAACTTTATTCTAAACAAGATCTGGACGTTTGAAGACAGGGACATGAACCTAAAGCGAACCCTTTTGCAGTATGGTTCATTTGTGGTATTTAGTGGAATAGGTGCAGCATTCCAACTTGGAATGGTATACCTCATGGTAGAAACAGAGCACGTGAGCTATGCATTGGCTTTATTCATATCTGTTGCAATTGCGTCTATTGGTAACTTTATACTAAACAAGAAATGGACCTTCAAGGAAAAAATCTGGAGCTAGTACTTTTTTCTACTTCCCAGGGTTAGAACTCATTTTTCCCTAATTGTGATTGGATTTTCTTCGTAGTTTACCTTGAGACTCGTATAAGGATAAAGTGAAATGTCGTATCCTTGAGTGTCACCTACAAACGTAGCGACCGTCTTGGTATCATTGTATAATTGTTGGAGTTGTTTTCCTCTGCTCATATCTACCATTACGTAATGCTGGTCTGCAACCAATACAACTTTTTCAGTAGGGATTGGCTCAAAGAGGGCAAGAGAATAGTCAGAAAACACGTTTTGTTTGTGAAATACATAGCTGAATATCCAAGAATAGACAGGACTTGCAAGGATTGTAGTATTGTTGTCATTGTCCTTTACGTGCTGCAAGACAAACGAGGTTGCCTGAAACTCGCTTGACGCCATATTTGTTGTTATGAGTAATAGAGTACTTGCAAGACCAAATACCCCTATGCCCAAAACCACTGCAACTGGAAAATTTTTGTGCATATTTTTTCTTTTGACTTGTCCAAGAACTTTTGCAATAAGAATAGATGCAGATATGCAAAATACAGGCAAGACTGGAATCCAATAGAAATATTGGTTATACCCCATGGCAAGAAGAAAAATTGTAAAAGGTATGAACCACATCAAAATAAAATAATCTTTCCTGTAAATACAAAAAGCAATTCCTGCAATTCCTAAAATAAATAAAACAGGATCCATTTGGAAGAATAGATAAGATATGTATGGCAAGCCATAACCGTGCTTTTCTGCTTGTCCAAGCACGTCCTTTGTCCAGAGATCAAACTGCCCAGTTTCAATACTCTGAAGAGGCCAGAGAAAAGGAATCAGAACAACTGGAACTAGCCAAAGCCCCACGAGTTTTGGCCTTTTTTCGTTAAAGTATATGATACTTGCAATCAGCGGTATCATTGCAAATGCAGGAATTTTGGTAAATATTGCCAATCCCAGACAGATGCCTGAAAGCAATATCATCGAGCCTTTGTGATTAGAGTTTTTTGACTTTAGGGCAAGTAGAATGGACAACAGGAGAAATGGTAACAGTATTGAATCAAGAAGTATTTCCCTTACAATCCATGTAATTGGCATGACAGCAAATAGCATGGATGAAATTAACGCAACTTTTGCTCCATAGCGATTTTCTGCAATCTTGTAAATTAGAAATGTATCAGCTATTGCAAGTATTCCCATGATAACTCGGGGTGCTAGAT
>JBAVVB010000275.1:0-5131 GCA_049697075.1 Nitrosotalea sp. | reverse complement strand
AGAAACTCCTCTTCATTTGTAGACGAACTCTTCACCTCAATAGCACATGAAGATATTAAAAAAATAACACAACTTGCAAAGAACAATACTTCACAATTTCTTGTGTATTCCACATATGCCAAAGGATACATTTCACAGATATCTACCACATATGGGGACTTTTACGAATCAGCAATATACCTAAACAGATTTGTCCTTTCAGGCTATCCACAAATAATTTTGCACAAGCGGGGAGTTCCATACGAGTCTAATTTTGATCAGGTAAACTCTGGATATATTGGAGCCTTGAAGATGACCATGTTGGAAGAGCAGGTTCACTCTGTACAAAAGAATCTCTATGAAACAAACAAGAATGCAGTAACTATGGTAAATGAGATCAACGAAGAACTTGCAAACATAATACTGGCACTTGATAGCGCCAAAATAAAAGTACTCTATGAATACCTGCAACTTCCCCAGGTACCAGATGAATACCCAATAGCGCAGAGAGCAAATCTCTTTTTCACTCTAAATCCTGACAACTTTATCGTACGAGTTCTCGGGCCCGATGTAATGACATTTACCAATGTCTCAGTTGACCCAAAGATACTAGAAATGATTCCTCAGCTGCTAGACGTTTATCAGAGATGGCTCAAGCCCATACAAATTCATCATGCAGCATTTACAATCATGGAAGGAATGGCGGAATTTGCAGTTAGAAGCATACTAAAGGATGACAAGGACTTTCACAACTACCTGACAACATTTGCAAACACAGACATATCTTCATATCAGGTAAGAAAGAGCATTGGCATGGATTTCACAGAATATGTAGCATCCAAGATGGGCAAAGGCACGTACAAGAGGCTGATTGATGATCCGCCTACAACAAAAGAGCTCAAAAATCCCGAAAGCTATCTTAAAAGAATATGAACGATTTTGATCCATTTGTAGCAGAGTGGATTACTTATGCAAGGAATCCTAGATATTCCCTTGTTGAAAAATGCCTTAAACTTGCTCAAACTCTAGAGTTTCCCGATCTTAACCTAAGTCACTATATTCAAAAATTAAATTCGATGGGAGAAGAGTTGCGAAATTCTGTTTCCGATGTGAAAAATCCAACATACTTGATTTCCATGTTAAACGAATACATGTTTGATAACCTGGACTTTCATGGAGACAGTGACGATTACTATAACCCCAGAAATAACTTTCTAAATGTAGTAATTGATAAAAAAAGCGGCATCCCAATCACGCTGTCAATAATTTACATTCATCTTGGCAGCCACATAGAATTAGACCTAAAGCCTGTTGGCTTTCCAGGCCATTTTCTGGTAAAATACTCAGAAGAGATGATACTAGACCCTTTCAACGGAGGCATGCTGCTAGATGTCGATGATCTGCAAGAAATACTTGACACTACATATGGAGAGGGCATACAGTTCAGCCCAGACTACCTAAACGAGATAGAGTCAGAAAACATACTGATCAGGATTCTAAAAAATCTAAAAAATTCCTACATGCAATCTTTCAACTACAAAATGGCCATGCATTGCATAAACATGGTTCTAGGACTGGCTCCTGATTCTCCAGACGAGATTAGAGACAAGGGAATTGTGCAATCAAGATTGCTTCAAAATGAGCTTGCCTTACAGTCACTTGAAAGATATTTGGAGTTAGAACCTGAAGCAGATGATGTTGATAATGTCCTAGATTTGATAAGAAGTATAAAGGAAAAAGCTAATCAATAATTGATTTAATGTCAGTTCCTCTCTTGATCAGGCTATGTTCGTATCGTACTATCTTGTTTCTCATTGTACCTTTTATAATATCCACTTCGTGTCGTAGTGTTGCTACTTCATCTTCAAGTCTAGCTACTCGCTCGTAAATGGACTCTTCTGCACTCTCTGCCATTACCCAGTCTGCACTAGATCTGATCTTAAAAATTTATGGTTTATTTTGTTGAGGGTTTTGTCAGTATTTTGCTACAGGTCAAACTCTGAATTGCATGCCTGGCACTTGCCTTTCTCGCTGCCAATCACGCCTATAATCAAAATTTTTCCGATTGTACCGCATTTAGGACACAAACCCGTTGTAATGTTCTTTGGACCGCTTGTTCTTGGCTTTACTGTTTTTCTCCTTACCATTATTGGAAAGAATCTCAAATTCGGTTTATTAAGTCTAAGTGTAGATCGCAGAAAGCGCGGGGAGTGGGATTTGAACCCACGGGTCCTTGCGGACATGGGATTAGCAATCCCACGCCCTACCAGGCTAGGCGACCCCCGCACAGATGTGCTGAAATTTAAACTGCTAATTAATCTTGTTAGGCAATTTGGCTATTCTTCACCAAAACGCTTGTAGTTTTCAACAAGGTCCTTTAGCGGCATTCTCTTGCCACCTACAATTTTAAGGTCTACCTTGATCTTGCCTTTTTCAACAGTAATTATGTTGTAGGTATTTTCAAAAAGACCTCGTACTCTTTCTGATGCTGCAGTTCCAGCGTTGGCAATTGAGATGTCTCCAAAATGCCAGAACCAAGGCCTGTGTTTGTGGCCACACATTACCAAGTCTATCTTGCTTGCAAGTGCAGTACGCAATACGTCACCTGAATCAATTACCGTGACCCTGTCGGTTCCTGTGTCAGGCACACCAATCAAATGATGATGCATTGCAAGCATCTTTGTCTTGCCTTCATACTTTTTCATAGTACGTTCAAGCCATAGATTTTGTCGGTATCCAACCTCACCCTCATCCCGATCAGGTCTTGCGGTACCAAGAGTTACCAGTATTGTATTTTCATCCAATTCGTTTACGGAATCTATGGGAAAGAATTTTTTGAACAATAGGTATCCGGTGTTTCTATAGTCATGGTTGCCGCTTATTGCAATTATTTTGTCTGTTTCAAATTTGGTAAACTTTTCCTTGCATCTTTCATATTCTTTGAGTAAACCTTCGTTAGTCAGATCGCCTGTTACTACAATAGCAGAAGGCTTGAGATCATTGACCTCTTGTATCACCTGGTCGAAGACCTCCTCCTGAAATTGCGCCCCCACGTGAATGTCTGAGATTTGAACTATTTTCATGGTATTACATCACAACAAATTGTTGATTAAGCTTTGGAATTTCTTTTAATCCAATTTTGGCAAAATTTTCTAGTTAAAGTTAAATATGCTGAGTCTATCACCTTGGCTGATTTGGGCAAGAAAGCTGCAATCATAAAAGGAGATGGAACCGGTCCAGAGCTTGTAGATGCCATGTTACGTGTTCTACGAGCTTGCAATACTCAAACTGAACTAATCTTGTGTGACGCAGGTTCTGAGCAGTGGGAAAAGAATGGTGGTGCCACCTACATTCCAGATTCAACTATGAAATTGCTTGAGGAATGCAATGCATGTTACAAGGGTCCTACAACAACAATCCCACGTCCTGATGCACCAAGAAGTGTGGCTGTTACTATACGCCAAAAATTTCAACTTTACAGTAATATCAGACCTATCAAGACCTATGACAGACTATCTCCAAACAAAAAATTAGATTTTGTTTGTTTCAGAGAAGCTACAGAGGGCCTCTATTCCGGAATTGAATTTAAGATATCTGATGATGCCGCTATTGCAATAAGAAAGACAACCAGAAAGGGCTGCCAAAGAATTGTCAAGGCTTCCTTTGCATGGGCAAAACAACACAACATCAAGAAGATCTTTCCTATAACCAAGAGGAATATTCTCAAAGAAACAGATGGAATTTTCTGGAGTGAGGTGGAAAAAGCAAAGGCTGAGAACCCAGGTATCGAGGTAGAGGAATATTATATTGATAATATGACACAGCAGTTGGTAAAAAATCCAGAGAGGTTTAACGATTCAATCTTGGTAAGTACCAACCTCTTCATGGATATCATATCAGAATGTGCATCGGGAAGTATTGGTTCAATTGGAAATGTCTATTCTGCCAACATAGGAGATTCTTATGCCATGTTTGAACCTGCCCATGGAAGTTCACCAAAATACAAAGGGTTGGACAAGGTCAATCCCACGGCTGCCATTTTATCAGGTGCATGGATGGTTGAATATCTTGGCGAACCAGACATAAGAAATGCAATATTTGCTGCAACCGAGCAAGTAATCAATGAAGGAAAGTATGTCACATACGATATTGGTGGAAATACCAGCACTTCCAAGATGGCTGAAGTCATAGCAGATGTTTCAAAGCAAAAACTACGAAAGTAGATTATATTCTAGTTCTCATGTGTGAACGGGTAGATATTGCTATAACGGAAGCAATTGACAATACAAGAACAAAGTAAGATATCGAGCTAAATTCTGGAACGGTAGCATTTCCACCTAGTGTAAAGTTTTCTGATATTGGATTTGGTTCTTGACCTACGCTAATCTTAGGAATGGAAATAATATCTGACGAATAGTCATTGCTTTCATTTGTCTGCCCGATAAGATTGTCTGCAGCAGCTTCAAAATTTAATCGATATTTTCCAGATTGAGGGTTATTCCATACAAAACTTACGGGAGAACTCTGTTTTGCCGGAACATTTGCGGTAGTTATGTTGTTATAAAAAAGATATCCGGTATCATTTAGTATCCGTAGCCTAAAAATTATCGAGTTTGCAGCAGTGCCTCCAGTATTTTCAATCTGTTTTGTCACTACCAATCCCTGACTTGCATTGTTGCCTTCATTTGTTATCAAGAGTGAACCACCAACCCAGCCAAGCTCAGCATGAGTCGGATTGTCGTTTCTTACAACAACTACGCCAGAAGGCCACATGTCTACCTTATCATAGTATTGGTACTTTCCCACAGTACCAAAGAATTGTGTGAAGGAATGACCAGGAAGTATTTGACCGCTATCAAATAGTCCCACAGGACCATAATTTGGAGTGCCTGCGGTAGCAGTATGAGTTCTAGTATCATTGTTTACCCATGTAACAGTAGAACCCGGAGATATGTCAACCTCAAAAGGCTCGTAACATGATGGATATGGCAAACAATTGTTGGATGTACCATTAACGATTGTTACTTGAGTATCTGTGGCATATGCATTTCCTGTCAGCATGAAAAGACAAACAAGTATTGATCCAATACCATACATCGCATACCTTAATTTCAATGAATCAAAGACAGCCATTTCAGAGATAAATCCAGCC
>JBAVVB010000274.1:0-8263 GCA_049697075.1 Nitrosotalea sp. | reverse complement strand
GTTAGGCGGCAGCCAAAGTCTGTCTCAGGATAACCCTTGTTAAGCTTGTCAGTTAGGGAAACAGCAGCATCAACAGACGAGCTTGTTGGATGGGGTTTGTCAAAAAAAGAATGTCCAATGGTCTCTGGTACCACTATGAGAAGAACAATACATACTGCAAACATATTAATTGATTTTCTTCGTTTCGAGTCCAAATCCATACATTGAAAATTATTTATCATATATTAACTAAAATTATGATTCTCAATTCTTGACACCATATTCACTCTTCACTTGCTTGTCTCTTGATACATTCGTCATATCTCTGAGAAGTATCACGGTATGATTCTTCTGCAGCCCTCACTGCTGCATCTATCTGAACCTTGCTTTCTGCTGCATCATGGAGCTCAAAAAACCCCTTTTCAGCATTGTCTTCTAGCACATTTACTATCTCGCTTGCACTGGCAGTAGCTAGCCTTACCAGTCCTGATGCAATCATGTGGTTTTGTGCGCTTGCAAGAGCATTTGAGAATGCAAAATCGGCATTTTCTTGTTGGTAATATAGCTCATGAAGCCTCTCGGTAGATTTGACTAGGGCGTTGTATTCGTCCTCGCAGTACATGCCTGAACCAGTATCATTTGCCCGTTCTTATCTTTTTGATTCCATAATGCTGGGCTTTGTGGTAACAGGAGGGTATGCCAAATTTGCTTTTTTTGACTTGAAGTGTATTGATTTATCAATTTTGTTGCTTAAATAGAAAATTTGTAAGACATGTATGAAATGCCATACGAAGAAATCTATTTCCAAAGGCTAAAGGAAGAAGACCCTGAAGAATACGTCAACATAACAAATCAATAAATGTAAAGGAGGAATCCAACGTGGACGCTTTCATATTTTTACACTTTTTTGCTAGATCTTGCTTGGTATAATTCTTGTAAAAATTACTAGTGATAAAATGGATGCTGTCAGGGCAAGCAAAGTTGTTGCTCCAAATTCTGGCACAGTACTCTTTGCCATGGTTTGAGTAGAGTTTGAAATTGAAAATTTTTGTATACTTGGATAATTATACGATGCATCTGAGACATATACATCTCCGGCAGAATCAACAGCAATACCTGATGGGGCCCCAAACTGTCCATTGCCTGTGCCAGAAGATCCAAATTTTGTAATAAACTGACCAGTACTTGTAAATTTCTCTACCCTAGAGTTTCCAGTATCTGTTACATACACATCACCAACCGCGTCAACAGTTATGCCCTGAGGTGAATCGAACTGTCCGTCCCCTGTACCAGTAGAGCCCCATTTGTTGATAAATTGACCATCACTTGTAAATTCCTCGACACGGTCATTGCTTGTATCTACTACATACACATGTCCGGCACTGTCAATTGCAATACCGGTTGGAGAATCAAATTGACCGCTGTCATTTCCAAGTGAGCCCCACTTTGCCATGACCTGTCCATCATTTGAAAATTTTGCTACCACATTTTTTGTCGGATCAGAAAAATAAATATCACCAGAAGAATCTATTGCTATGCGAACTGGATAATACTGTGTAAGATTAAACTGTTGAATGTAATTACCAGAGCCATCAAATTCTTCGATTCTGTTATTTGATTGGTCTGCCACATACACATTTCCCTGACTATCAATAGCTATACTTGTGGGCAAGCTAAACTGACCACTTTCACTCCCGTATGTTCCCCATTTTGCAAGAAATTTGCCATCGTTTGAAAACTTTTCAATTCGATTATTGTTAGTGTCTGCCACATACACATTTCCTGTGGAGTCAAGAGCTATGCTTGCAGGCACGTTTAACATGCCATCATAATTTCCATATGTTCCCCACTTTGTCACAAACGAGTATGTTTCATCTGCAAATGCTAGCGGAAAACTGGCAGAACCTGCATACCATAACACTACAGCAAAAATAACAGAAAATATGATTATTGCAGCTCTCTTGGACTCCATTTTTTCCAAGTTCTGTCTTTTTACTTCCTTATTTAAGATCACCGAGTGATCTCAAACATGAAATTTTGTAGAACTATGAAGTTTTAGTTATTTTGCACTGACCTGAGATCCCTTTTATTGCCAGATAGTACGCATAAACCAAAATTGCAATTGAAACCAGCCTCAGCGGTATCTCATATTGTGTAAGAAATGCGGTGGCAGTGCCGCCAACTGCTCCAAATGTAGAAGCCATTGCAAATCCTATCGAGCCACAACTACACGCTCCAGCACTAGCTCCAATCACAGTTCCCAAAAAACCGCTTCCTGATTTTTTTACACTCTCTCCTAGCAAACGAATTCGATATATGCTAAGACTAGTGACAAGGCCTGAGAGCGATGCAACCGCAACTATGAGGACAAAATTTAAAATTTCACTTTCTTGTACATATAACAAAAATTCTGGCTCAAAGAAAAGGAACTGTGACATGTATGACAAAAGAAGAAACAATCCAGCAAAAATGCCAATTGCCAGTGCTACATAGGTGACATTTGAGAAAACCAATCTTAATACCTGCTTTTGCATTACAGTATAATCTCTTAGGAATTATTTAATCTAAACCACCAATTAATTCATGCAAATTATAATGGGAGTTCTGGGACATATCTGTCATATTTTACTTCCTTGATCGTAGCGGTTGTAAATGGGTTAAAATATAGACCCCCGTTATAGCGACTAGAGAACCCGTAAGATGGCCAAAAAAATAAGCAAGGACGGCGGCAAAAAGATACCTGACAACAAGGGATCAAAGAACAAGAACAAACTAATTGCAATAGGAATTATTGCTGCAATAGGTGCAGGTGTAGCATATTATCTTCACGAGTCAGACAATACTGTCGACACTAATTTTGCAGCAATTGACGGAATTCCTTGTGAGACGCAAGAGTACACCACTTTTCATATACATACACATCTTGACGTCTTTGTTAGCGGACAACACGTTACGGTGCCTCAGTATGTTGGAATAATGAGTAACGAAGATCCAAATAACCCGCAGTTTGTCTGTCTATATTGGCTTCATACTCATGACAATACTGGCATAATGCATATCGAGTCTCCACAACAAACCAATTTTAGCTTGGCTCAATTTCTTGATATATGGAAAAAGACAAGCACAGGTGCACCTCCAGATGGAGAACCAATAATCTTTGTAAACGGGCAAGAGGTATCTACAAATCTAGAAAACACGACACTCAATGCACATGACGAAATAGCAATTGTATATGGCACTACACCGCCCAACATACCGTCATTCTATCAATTTCCAGAAGGCCTCTGATTTTTAGTTTTATAAAATGGGATTTATAGGAAATCCTCTTGTTCTATCAGAATAAATTAAATTCAATTTGGACCTGGTTTAAAGAAAATAAAACATGTTATAGATCTTTTTTAATTTTTTCTTGTTTTATCTTTTAGCCAGTTTTTCAAACCCGCATCTGGTGCATACAAATTTCTTTCCTATGTCGAAAAGAGTTCCGCTACATTTTGAACATTTTTTCATTTTATATCGTTTAAACAACCAAAATAAAAAAGTATAGAGTCAGATACGGAATTTAGACCTAACCCGCCCTTAAATCAGCATGGATTAATGTGGATTAAGACAAAAATAATGCATTTCATATAATAATTCAAACTTTTATTTTGATAAAAATTATGATGCTTTTCTTGTTTTTTTCTGCCTTTGTTTCTTCTTGTTCTTGTAATGCCATAAAAATATCATAAAACCTATTACACTTGATACAATGGTTCCAACCCCAACAACGGGAGCAATGAAGAATTGTCCTATCCAAATACCATTTGCGTTTCCAATCTCAAGCATGCCTCTTTGTCTTGCAAAGATGCTAAACGAATTATCTACGGTGTATGTCTTTTTCACATCGTCAGAGTATGTCCCATTTACATGAATAGTTGCCTGGGTGGGGTCGCCCAATTCCTTTTGTGTCTGTACTACGAATTCAAAATCACTGGATTTTCCAGCGTCTATGTCAGTAATGTCAAGCGATTTTTGTCCTCCAAGCTGTACATCTGGGGAGAATGCAGAAAGTTCTATGTTGTGGGCATCAGCGCCCTGATTTGTTATTGTACCTTTGATGGAAAAGGGCTCTCCGGCAAATATGTCGCTTGGAGCTTGAATGTCAAGTGCCAGGAAAGGCTTTGATGCTGCAAAAAACTGGGTTGTCTGGGTGACAGTGTGCTTTACAGGCTGAGGATCAAAGAAACCCTTGACAAAATAATCAACCTCTACATTTGCAACAAAACTTCCATCAGGCACGCCATCTTTTACCGTGGAGTTAAAATCATTTCCAAAGGTGGAACCCTCTGCTAGTTTGTCAAGATGAAAGCTATTTTGTTGGATTTGAAGTTCAGGGCAGGTTATAGTAACTGTGATGTTTGATACCTGATCAGCCATGGCCTTTACTATGGAAGATAAAACAAACTCTTTTCCCTGCATTACTGTGTCTGGGTAGTTTAGACTTACCTGAAGATTTGAATCAGTTATGTTATCTTG
Source organism: Nitrosotalea sp. (assembly GCA_049697075.1). Taxonomy (GTDB): domain Archaea; phylum Thermoproteota; class Nitrososphaeria; order Nitrososphaerales; family Nitrosopumilaceae; genus Nitrosotalea. The sequence continues at coordinate 3,766 of JBAVVB010000274.1, read as the reverse complement.
AACAGCATATGTTGGAATAAATAGAATCGACAAAAAAATAATTAAAAAACAATAGTTTGAAAACTTGTGTGATATTACCATCCTTTTGATTTGATTGTGCCATGTATTCAAAATTCCTATTTACTAGTTTGATAACACAAAAATGAGATTATCCGTGTATTGCGAACATTTCCTATTTCTTCATACTTTATCTACCTGTGTCGTTTTAGAAGATCATGAAAGCAAAGTTCAAGACAACGTGCTCTGAGTGTAACGCTGAAATCAGTGCAGGTAATGAAATCTCAAAGACTCCATCCGGAAAATGGGTTCACAAGCACTGTGCTCCAGAATCAGACGAATTGCCATAAGGCTGTATGAAAACAGATTTGGATCCAGTATAGTTCCTAGGTGCAGGAATATACTCCATACTGTCCCTGAATTCCAGCTGCCCTGCTTACGTTTATGGCAGTTGTATCATTTTTGAGAACCAAATGGCATCGCATATTGTCGTTCACATACATACTGTGTTGTTTATCAGTTAGTGAAAGAGCGGCATCAACAGAAGAAGTGGGTGAGTGTCTCTGCGTATCAAAATAAAAATGAGCAACAAGTTCTGGTACTGCTATCATTAACACAACCAAGATAGCAAACATGTTTATCTTTTTTTTTCTGTCTAGTATCCAATCGGTCTCTGATCTTAAATGAACATTATATTAAGATACAAGATGATTGCGCCTGTTTGTTAATTGTATAAAGAATAAAAAATTGGCCAATCCTACACATGTAGGATTGCAGCCAGGATTCCTGCTCCAATCATTGCTCCAAGACCCAAGAATACTAGGTCAAAAGCAATCACTTTCTTAAACGAGGCACGAACTTGCATTTCCCATATGCTGGGTTTTTTTGATTCAAGTGTATTTTTCATGCGTTACAATATGGAATACATTAGATAGACTGTCGTAAGCTAGATCTCTGATTTCTAAGCTATAGTGTTGAAAACATCTCATATGCACAGAAATGAGTTATTCTTCATGAGCGTAGAATGCAATACCTGTGGTTTTCAGAAAGCTTCCATACACTATAGCACCAAATACAAGGGATTTCGAGGTTCTTGCCCTAATTGTGGAACCGATTGGCCAGAATCATAATTGTTATTTTATTCTCTCAAACTCATTCCAAATAGCGTCTATCCTATCTCTTAATATCTTGACATCGATTTTTTCCATAAAATCCCTTTCAACTCTATATCCTGAGACATTTGTATTATAATCTGGGTCTACGAGGCCGCCCTCCACATGTGGCATAGCTCCTGATTTCCACTCTCTGATCTCAAACAACCACACTGGATCATCCAAATTTGAAAAATCAATATCATCATGACCTATGAATAACACATGACATTTGGGAAGATTCTCGTATATCTTTTCATAAGCAATCATTTGAGCCTTTGAGATGACCATTCTGTCATCATGAAATATTTTGAGTTCAAAAATCATAAATCCGCCGTGATGCTCAATCAACCAATCAATATCTGTTCCACCTGATGTTTTCATGCGTCTTGATATCAAATTTCCAAGAATCTCTCTTGTTTTTGCAAACAGGAGGGGGTTTGCTATCTTGTGTTTTGGTTCGTCTAGTTCATCCTTGACATAATTTGCCCTCTGAGAGCTTGATTCACTGGTAGTCTCTTTGGAATTATACATGATATCTGCAAGACCAGATCTGCCATCAGAAACCATATTAGAAATTAAACCAGTCCACCTTATAGATCCACGAAATCAATTTTTGGAAACAAACAGCTGATTATCAGCATACTTGAAAAAATGAAGACATGTGTTTTTCCTTGATCTCCGCATATATTCTAAAAATTCAGTGTAGTGCAGTGTATACTTACCAAGATTTATGCTAAATTAACCTAGGATACACGTGGTTGAAATTAAGATAAGGTTACAGATTAACACATCACAAGAAAGAGTATGGGATATAATCTCCGACATTGATAATGACTTGGATTTTTGGCGAGGAATTACATCTATCAGAAATATCTCAAGAGAAGGAAATGTAACCACTCGTGAAATAATACTAGGCACAAACAACAAATGTATTCAGAAATTAGTTATTTGTCCAAAAGAAGAAATTAGCATAAGATGGGTTAAAGGAGTAATAACGGGAACAAAAGTAATCCTACTAACTCCCATAGGACACGCAACACTTCTTGAAGTTCAAATGAATTATAACTTTTCAGGCGTAGGTAACCTTGCCTCTAAAAGACTAGCAACTCTTTTTCAAGATGAAGCCGAATTTGCAGTTGAGATGATAAAAGAAAAATCAGAATGGCGTGAGCGTCACATTCCTATGACCACAAAAAAATCATGGTTGGTATAATTATGGCCAAAACAAACAAAACCAAACAAGCCTTTCTTGATAATTCCTATCTTGGAAATACATTGCCAGAAAAAATGGATGAAATTTTAGATGCGACATCACCAAAATGTCCTATCTCGGGATGTAAGGGGGAACCCATAATCACAGATACTTCATCCGGGGAGGTAATTTGTGGTTCCTGTGGACGCGTTCTTCTTGAAAAATCAATAGATCCAAATCCGGAACACATCTCTGATGCGTCAGAGTTTGTCTCAAAGACAAGAACTGGACCGGAACAATCGCTTACCATGTATGATATGGGAATGATGACGGTTATTTCCAATAAAGACGCAATGGGTAATTCGTTGTCTAGTTATATGAAAAATACTTTTGGCAGATTGAAGATACTTAACAGCAGAAGCAGGACTGCATCATCTAACAGGACATTGAGATCAGCTCTGTTGCTTCTTTATTCTCTCAAAACAAAATTGGGGCTTCCAGACTCGACAGCAGAAAATGCTGCATATCTATACCGTAAAGCTATGCAAAAGAGAATTACAGTAGGGCGTAGCGCAAAAGGTCTAATGTGTGCCTCTCTTTATCTGGCATGTCGACAGACTGCAATACCTCGTTCTCTTTCTGATGTGTCTCAAGCAGCAAATGTAAGCAAGAAGGAGGTTAGTCGGGCCTGTAGAAACCTAATTGAAAATCTTGAAATGTCTTTGGATCCATGTAATGCCTCAGAATTTGTTACCAAAATAGCAAATGAGGCAAATATCAGCGAAAAGACGCGAAGGGACGCATTAAGGACTCTTGCACAGTTGGCTCAAAAAGGAACATCTGCAGGTAAGAATCCTATGGCACTGGCTGCTGCAACACTTTATTTGGCATGCCTTCTAAACGGCGAGAAAAAAACACAATCCGAGGTAGCAAAAGCTTCTGGTATAACTGCTGTAACTATAAGAAACAGATATTCTGCATTGAAAAAAGAACTTGGGCTTGAAAATAATGAAGATCTAGAAAGCCTAAACTAGAAAAAAATTTAGTTTTCGATACAATGTCTTCAGTTTAATGTCAAAAGTGTTTTGTAGAATTGCTCGTTAGATATTTAATTTAACCAAGAGATCTGGAGTGTTTCTGAGTATGGGGTCGTTCTCCTGGATATTTTCTTCTCATGTGTCCAGAAGGTCTTCCGTACAATAATTCAAGAAACCATGCCTCATGCTCTATCTCTTCTCTTAGTATATCCTTTGCAACATCGTATGTAGCAGGGTCTTTGCCATGTGTCATCTTGCATACCTTATTCCAATTTACAATTGCCCCTTGTTCTGCCTTTAGACATTTTTCAAGTATTGCCTTGGTATCAGTTGGGTTTGTCGGCAGTTGCAAAAACTCGCATCCTGACATCTTGATAAAGTCTTGA
>JBAVVB010000273.1:0-3409 GCA_049697075.1 Nitrosotalea sp. | reverse complement strand
AAGATATTTCTGAGATTCATAATACTCAAAAACGACTTGTGGAGCACGAAAAGATTTTGCAAGAACAATATGATCAGATTCGTACTTCAAATGAAATCCTGTTAGAAACAGAATTAAGATATCGAAGCCTTTACGAACAGTCCCCAGATCTTTTGCGTACCATTGACATGGATGGAAGAATCTTAGATTGCAATAAAACTTATGCTGAAAAACTTTATTATTCAAAAGAAGAGATTCTTGGAAAATCAATATTTTTTCATACTGCCACCAGCAGCATCGACGAAATGCGAGATGCCCTAAAAGAGTGGAAAGATACAGGCATAATAAAAAACAAAGAGATTTGGCTTAAAAGAAAAAATGGTACCACGTTTCCCACATTACTTAGCGCTACTAATCTTTATGACAAAAACGATAACCTCATTGAACGCATAGCATCACTAAGAGATATGACGGAAATCTACACAGCAAAAGAGGAAATAGAACAGCAGAAAGTGAAACGTATCAGCGACATGGGTGCACTTTCAGCACGTATTGCACATGACCTCAAGAATCCATTATCAGTGATTAAAAATAGCATAGAGCTGATGAAGGTGAGGACTCTCAATCACGACGATAAAACGAAAGGAGATCTTGAGAGAATGGAAAGGGCAACTGTCAGAATATCTCACCAAATAGAAGAAGTATTGGAATATGTTTGGCCTAAACCTTTAGAGCTTCTAGATAGCTCTCTGCTTGATGTTTTTAATGCGGTTCTATCAAAAATTAATGTTCAACAAGTTGCAATAGATCTTCCTAAAATAGATACACGTCTAATCTGTGATGCGTCAAAATTAGAGATAGTCTTTTCGAATTTGATAATGAATGCAATTCAGGCAATGAATGGAATAGGAAGCATATGCATAAGAATAAAAAATGAAGAAAAAACAGTAACAATCGAAATAGAAGACACGGGTCCTGGAATTCCACAAGACCTATTACCAAAAATATTTGAGCCGTTATTTACGACAAGACAGATAGGAACTGGATTGGGACTGGTAAGTTGCAAGAGTATCATTGAAAAACACGGTGGCGCGTTAACCGTACAGACTCAAATAAACAAAGGGACGATGTTTATCATCGTGCTACCAAAAATTTGTGATAGATGATAGATTCTGATAGTTCAGAGATTCAACCAAAATCAATTTTGAACCAATTCCGGAGAAGGCTAAAATTATACCGTCATGTGAGACTCCTGTTATCTAATGGAAATATCAAGTCGAAATGTAGTTGAAGGTCCTTCAAGAGCGCCCCACAGAGCCATGTACAAGGCCACAGGATTAACAGATAGCGATCTTGAGAAACCATTCATAGGAGTATCACACACAGGCAATGAAGCCACTCCATGCAACATTCACCTTGGTAGATTAGCTCTACATGCAAAATCAGGGGTTCAAGAATCTGGCGGAACACCCAGAGAGTTTTCCACAATTGCAGTAAGCGATGGAATAGCCATGGGTCATGAAGGTATGAAATCTTCTCTAGTGAGTAGAGAAATCATTGCAGATTCTATCGAGTTAATGGTCAGGGCACATCAATATGATGGCCTTGTAGCCATAGCAGGTTGTGACAAAAGTCTACCAGGTTCCATGATGGCAATGGCGCGATTAAATATTCCATCAGTTTTTGTGTACGGCGGAACCATAATGCCTGGAATGTACGAAGGAAAACAGGTTACAATTCAAGATGTATATGAAGCAGTAGGAGCATATGATGCCGGTCAGTTAACTCTTGAGGCTCTCAAGAATTTAGAAAATGTCGCTTGTCCAAATGCTGGTTCTTGTGGAGGCATGTATACAGCAAATACCATGGCGTCAATTAGTGAGGCGATAGGACTTGCATTACCTGGAAGTGCGTCACCTCCGGCAGAAGATCCTAGAAGAGAAAAATTTGTCTATCAGAGCGGTAAAGCAGTGATGAGTTTACTCGAAAATGGAATAAGACCCAAAGATATTCTTACCTATGAGGCATTTGAAAATGCAATAACTATTGCAAATGCCATAGGAGGTTCTACAAATGCCGTATTACATCTTCTAGCTTTATCTAGAGAAATCGGCGTAAACCTAACTCTTGAAGATTTTGAAAAAGTAAGAAAGCGAACACCGCACATTGCAGACATGAGGCCTGGAGGACTTTATGTTATGCTAGATCTTGACAAGATAGGTGGAATTCCACTAGTAATGAAGAATCTGCAGAAAAAGAATCTCTTAAATGAAAATGCTTTAACTGTGACAGGAAAGACCTTGAAGCAAAATCTAGATTCCATACAACTTTCATTTGACGAAAATCAGAAAGTTCTAAGGTCTATAGAAACACCAATTCATGACGTGGGAACTCTAACCATACTTAGAGGCTCACTTGCTCCAGAGGGCGCAGTTGTAAAAGTAGCTGGAATGCATACAACAGAGTTCATAGGTAAAGCTAAGGTATTTGACAGGGAAGAAGACGCGTTTGATGCAATATCAAAACGCGAGATTAAAGAAAACGATGTAGTCATAATTAGGTATGAAGGTCCAAAGGGAGGTCCCGGTATGCGAGAGATGCTTGGCGTTACCGCAGCTCTGGTTGGACAAAAATTAGGTGAAAAAGTAGCTCTTGTCACAGATGGAAGATTCTCAGGTGCCACCCGAGGTTTGATGATAGGGCATGTTTCCCCAGAAGCTGCAATAGGTGGAAATATTGCACTGATAAATGACGGGGATGAAATTAGAATCAACATAGAAAAAAATAGCATCGATATCATGGTATCTGAAAACGATCTTACTGAAAGAAGAAAACAATGGAGACCAAGAAAACCAAATTATGAAAAAGGAGCATTGGCAAAATTTGCCTCACTTGTCACCTCCGCATCCGAAGGAGCAATAACAAAACCCAAATGGTAAACAGTAGAATCGTGTTTTCAATAATCTTTCGGAAGATGATACTGACAGAAGAATCTCATTTTTTGTCCTATCTGTTTGGCAGTTACAGAAATTCCTTCATCTAGGCCCTTGTCACATATGGTGCACAATGCCTCTTTCACAGTAGATCTCACGGGTGTTCTTCTTTTAGAAAAATACAAGTCTTGAAAGAGTAGAGTTTTACTCCTATCTACGTGCGGAACTAGTACCTGAGACATGTCTTGTAGATCATCATGATCGCATATAAAGGTACCGTACCATACCGTAATTACCCACATTACAGAATGACTTAATTTTAAATAGAGTCGGAAACTGAGAGTCTGTATGGGTGGCCACATTTGGGCATTCGAACCTTAAGATAGTACCCCTAGACTATTCTGGCTCTCAATTTGATCTATATAATAAAATTTCAAGAAAATTCGAGTATTCTTTCCTTTTTGAATCATTGACTGGCCCCGAGGAGCTTGCAGAAA
>JBAVVB010000272.1:0-5504 GCA_049697075.1 Nitrosotalea sp. | reverse complement strand
TCCTAGATGAGATGCTAGAAGCAATGACAAAAATTCTAAAAGAATTGTACGTCAATGAAGAGCGAATCAGGAAAAATTTAGAATTCACAAAGGGTCAAATCTTTGCAGAATTTGTGCTTGAGGCTCTCATAAAGAAAGGAATTCCCAGATTCGAAGCATATAGAGACATACAGCGTGTTGCGTTTGCAGCATTAGAGAATGGGATGGATTTCAAAGATGCCGTAAAAGATGACGAGGCGATATCATCTCATCTCACAGAAGAAGAGGTAGACAGCATTTTTGTTCCAGAAAATCACCTTGGTGCATCGGGCCAAATAATCAAGAACGTCTACAGCATAGTCAAAAAGTCCTGTGTCAAGTTTTCTTGAATTTCATCAAATTTTTATGAATAAGCGAACCGTACTGTAGTGCTTTTTTTCTTTTCAGTGCAGAATCGTTTGGAACTCCAACTGACAGGGCCAGTTTCCGGATTATGTGTTTTCGAATCAAGTCATCCTTGTTTTTTATCTTTTCTTCAATCGGGACGGTTTTTGCAAAGGCGACAAATACTTCAGAAAGCAATGGCTGTAATATTTTTACACCAAATTCCGAAGATACATCATCTACTGCCTTCATCATTTTAATTTCATTCTCAAGTTTTGATTCCATTAGAACCATGACGGCTTTTTCGCCATTTTCTACAACTTCTCTATAAGCATTATATCCACAAAAGAGTTCATCAATACCATTTGCTGTAAGAATTTTTTTAATGCCATGTGTTTTTGCAAGTTTTGATACATAGTGAAAAGCTATGCAATTCTCATTCCAAGAAAGGTTGTCTGTCTTGATTTTGAGTTTAATTTCTTTTGCAACACTTGAGAAAGATTCTTTTGGTATAATGTAAATGAAATGTTTGAATCCAAGCAAGGTTGCAATTTTCTTTGAAAATTCAATGTCATGTGAGCCTTCAAATCCTATTGTAAGTAGTGTTACATCAAATCCAATGTCAGAGCAAATTTTTGCCAGTAGTGAACTATCAACACCCCCAGAAAAGGCTATTGCAATTTTTTTTGTTGTCAGTGTGTTTTGTATTGCATGAATTATTTGCTCATGTATTTGCGTGACAGGGTTTGCCATTTGCTTACGATCTAGTACTTTTTCTATGAGAGTTAAATATAGGATTCGCTAGAAAAAATCATGGCGCTTGCCAAACTGACCGAGGAGCAAATCCAAAAAGAACTAGCAAATTTGCAAGGATGGAGTGTTGCAAATGGGAAACTGCACAAAGATTTTGTTTTTACTGACTTTATAGAGGCCTTTGGCTTTATGAGTAGAGCAGCCATTCACATAGAAAAGATGAACCATCATCCAGAGTGGTTTAATGTGTACAACAAGATCAAGGTGGAACTGGTAACTCATGATGCAGGCGGAATAACACAGAATGACATCAATCTTGCAAAGACGCTTAACTCTTTAACAAAATAGCACGCGCACCAACACAGCGACCTGTACAGAATTTATATACGGACAGTCTAAAATTTTTCAAATGCCAAGCGGTTCGGCAATTCTTGACTCGGATTTTCGCTATATCGACAAAAAAGGAAATCTCCTAAGAAGCAGGACAGAGCTTTCCATAGCTGAGATGCTGGCGTTTCTTGGAGTAGAATATGAATACGATTACAGTCTTACGTTGAAAAACGGAAATAAAGTTAATGTTGACTTTAAGACTGAAAAAGGACTCATAGAAGTAATAGATGATGAAAAAGACATAACAAAATACAAGGAATTAAAACAAGAAAATGCAGATGCGAAAATAATTGCCATTGGCCATCCAAAACTTGCTGCCAAGCTAAAAGAGCTTGAAGACATAGTACTTTACAAAACAAAAGATGTCCAGACAGGTTCGATCTTCATAGAGGATCCTTCGTTTGCATTTGATTATGCACATATCTTACCGCTGGTAGAAAAATGCTCTATTCTTCACGGCCATACGTCATCAGTTATGGTCGAACTTGTAGGAGAAATGAAAAATAACCTGCTTGTTGATTTTGGAGAAGCAAAAAAGATCATCAAGGAAGTTATTTCAATTCTAGACCACAAATTCTTCATCAACAGAAGATACCTTGCAAAAGAAGATGATCTTCATTATAATATCGCATTTGATGGACCCAAGGGAAAATTCGATCTCCGGGTTCCAAAAAACACAACATATCTACTAGAAGGAGAAGCCACAGTTGAAAACCTGTCAACTGAAATAATAAAACTTCTAGTTCCCAAGATGCCAAAGAACATAGAAGCAGTTGGGGTATACGTCTACGAGGGCTATAACAAAGGAGCCCACATTATTTCACAGATCTCAAGATCATAGTGACATGGAACCAAAGATAAAGGAAACAGCATGGAATCCTGAGATTGAAAAGCAGATTTTAAAACAATGGGAAGACTCTAGAGCCTATGAGTTCAAACCCCAAGGAGAGGTTTTTGTAATTGATACTCCCCCACCATATCCATCTGGAAGACCTTGGCACATAGGAGCAGCTGCTCATTATGCACAGATAGACATGATAGCAAGAACTGCAAGGATGACAGGAAAGAGCGTACTCTTTCCAATAGGAATTGACAGAAATGGTCTGCCTGTAGAAATGTACACAGAGAAAAAGCACAACATAAGGATGCATGAGACAGACAGAGCGGAATTTCTGAAATTGTGTGCCACTGCACTCGATGACCTTGAGGCTGAGATGATCCAGATAATGAAAAACCTTGGACTTAGCGGTAACTTTTCAGAATATTATAGAACGGATTCTGAACAATATCGAGCCCTTACGCAGGCCACGTTTATAGAATTGTGGAAAAAGGGTCTGATATACATTGCAAATAGACCAAATAACTATGACTGGATTACTGGAACCACTATTGCAGATGCAGAAATAACCTATGAAGAAATCCCAACTAAACTAGTTTACATGAAATTTAAGATAAAAGATTCTGACAAAGTTCTCACCATAGCTAGTACTAGACCTGAGCTTTTGTGTGCATGTCAGGCAATAATTGTAAACCCAGAGGATGAAAGACATATTGATTCCATAGGTAAGAGTGCAATAATTCCCGTCATTAACAGAGAGGTTCAGATTAAAACTCACCCTTCAGCAGAAAAGGAATTTGGTTCAGGAGCCGTAATGGTTTGCAGTTATGGTGATCAAAACGATGTTGCGTTATTTAGAGAACTCAAACTACAAGAAATTGTAGCTATTGGCAAAAATGGCAGAATGACCGAAATTGCAGGACCATATTCAGGACTCAAAGTAAAACAGGCAAGAGAAAAGATAATCGAGGATCTTCAAAACCAAGGCTTGGTCGAGAAGGTAGAAAGCATTAATCACAGAACCCCCGTTTCCGAGAGAAGTAAGGCACCAATTGAGATAATCCCTATGGAAGAATATTATCTAAAGCAAAAAGAGTCCGTGGAAAAAATCAAGGAATTAGGCTCCAAGATTGTCTTTCATCCTTCCATGCACAAACAGATCCTCATGAATTGGTTAGAGTCAATAACCATCGACTGGCCTATTTCAAGAAGAAGGTTCTATGGAACAGAGATTCCAATATGGTACTGCAAAAAATGTTCAGAACCACACATACCTGAACCTGGCAAATATTACAAACCATGGAAAGATCCAAGCCCCATCTCAAAATGTACAAAATGTGGTGCAACAGAGTTTGTCGGAGAGGAAAGAACGTTTGATACTTGGATGGATTCAAGCGTTTCACCGCTATATGTTTCAAAGTATGGCCATGACGAGGAATTTTTCAAAAAGACTTATCCTGCAACAATCAGACCACAGTCCAAAGATATTGTGAGAACATGGCTCTATTACACAATCTTAAGATGCGAACAGCTTACTGGACAGACGCCATGGAGTGAGGCATGGATTATGGGCTATGGTGTTGATGAACATGGAGCAAAAATGAGCAAAAGTAAGGGAAATGTTATAGATCCTCTCCCGGTAATTCAAAAATTTGGCGCAGATACATTTCGATTCTGGAGTGCAAGCGAGATAAATCTTGGTTACGACTTTAGATGCTCTGAGCAAAAAATTGAAACTACAAAGAAATTTCTAAGTAAACTCTGGAACATATCGAGATTCCTATCAGGCTTTCCGATTGTCAAGTCAGACAAGACATACCCTGCAGATAGATGGATATTATCAGAACTGGATAAAGTGGTAGCAGAATGCAAGAAGGGATTTGATGATTACAACTTTTTTGTTCCTTCAACTAGCATTCGCGAGTTTACATGGAACTTATTTGCAGCACACTATATTGAAATGGTAAAGGGCCGTGCATACAGCGATAGTTTTAGCGAAGAGGAAAGAAATGCGGCAATTTTTACATTGCACAAAGTTCTTTCTACACTGCTTCTTCTTTTGGCACCGATAACACCATTTATCACAGATTATCTTTGGCAGATTCTATACTCCGACAAGACAATTCACAAGGAAAAGTTTCCACAGCAAGAAAATCACGAAGACTGGACAAGATTCACAAAACCAATTACAGAGTTTAACTCTAACGTGTGGAATAAGAAAAAGGAACAGAACCTGTCTTTGAAAGATTCAATTGAGATGGATATTCCCGACGAGTTGCAGCAGTTTGCAAAGGACTTGCAAGCCATGCACAATCTAAAGTCTGGATAGATTTCTTTTTGCAGAACTTCAAAAATTATATTTTCTTTAAATAGTGATTTTTGTTTATGTTACGTAATTGAAGGCAGCAGTAATTAGAAAACATGGAGGTCCAGATGTTTTGTCGTATGAAGAAATCAATGGACCTCAGACATCAAAGGGCCATGCAATAGTCAAAGTGGATTATTGCGCGGTAAACCACCTTGACATATGGGTTAGAAACGGTTTGCCTGGCAGACAAGTTTTATTTCCTCACATCCTAGGTTGTGATATTTCTGGTACCCTTGTGGAGGGATTTGGGAAATTCAAGAAAGGCGACAAGGTCGTAGTGTATCCAGCCATACAAAGTGATGTGCCAAGAACGTCGTACTCCATCATAGGAGGCTTTGGCAAGTATCATGGAGGCTATGCAGAATTGGTCCAAGTTCCACAAAAAAACATTGTAAAAAAACCAAGCTGGTTTACAGATATCGAAGCGTGTGCGCTGAATGTATCATATCTTACTGCATGGAATATGCTTGAAAGATCCAGATGCAAGAAAGGTGACACTGTATTCATTTGGGGTGCAAACAGCGGTGTCGGCTCTGCTGCAATACTTCTTGCCAAGGCAAGAGGTTTTAGAATCATAACTGTGGTATCAAATGAAAATAAAATAGGTCTTGCAAGAAAACTTGGAGCACACCTAGTCATAGATAGAAGCAAATCAGACGTGATGGCCGAGACCCTAAAGCACACCAAGAACCAAGGTGTTGATGCAGTAATTGATCATGTAGGGGCAAAGACATGGCCCACAAGTATCGAGATACTCAAGGTTGGCGGAAAAATGATTGCCTGCGGTACAAC
>JBAVVB010000271.1:0-1541 GCA_049697075.1 Nitrosotalea sp. | reverse complement strand
GAGTTGGTATCAGTGATACTAGGCAGTTTTGTAGAGTTGGTATCAGTGCTGTTTGTCAGCTTTGTAGAGTTGACAACAGTGATACTGGATAGCTTTGTAGAATTGGTATCTGTGCTGTTTGTCAGCTTTGTAGAGTTGACAACAGTGATGCTGGATAGCTTTGTAGAATTGGTATCAGTGCTGTTTGTCTGTAATGTAGTACCTATAGCAAATACTTGGTTTATTGATATCATAGATGACACAAATAAAATAGAGATAAAACCTAACGTAAGTAAATTCTTTCCAGTCTTGTTTAGAGTGGCAACCACAGACAACCCTTGTGCTCATATTGCATCTGTTGAGTCATGTCATTTCATTCATGAAAATAACTATTAAGTTGCGCTTACATGTTCGTATGTTTTAGTTACATATACGTATGTTTCATGTACGCTTTTGTACATCAAGAAATATCATGTACCAGAACAAACTGTCTTCTGCTTTCTTTAGACACAATACAAATCTTAATGTCTTTAACAATTAATTTAGTTTAGATTTTTTTCAAACTCCTTTAATAAAATAAAATTATGAATCAGACTGTCCTACAATTCCTCTTCTAAAGTGCCCCGATGGCCTTTTTGAAAGAAGTTCTACAAACCAAGCTTCGTGTTCTATTTCTTCTCCCATTATTCTCTGAGCAATTTCATATGTTCGATGATCCTTACCAACAGTATAATCACAAACTTCACTCCATGAACGAATTGCACATTTTTCCGCATCAAGAAGGACTTTCAAAATCTCGTCAATGTCTTCCCAGTTTTTCGGCAGGAATGCATCAGGGCAGCCTGCAATATCTGCAAACTTTCTAAGATCTCTTGGAAGACTTCCTCCAATCTCATACAGCCGTGGCGTCATGGCCTCAAAGTGATTTCTATCCTCTATCCTGGCATCTTCAACAATTTCTTTAATGCCTTCACCATCTAGGCCGGTACAATGCATTCGCAATATTGTATAATAGTAATACGTTGCAAATTCTGATCCTACACCAGTCACAATAAGTTTTCTTAGTTTCTCCAAGTTTATGCCGTTTTTTTCCAGAACTTCAATCCCAGCAAGCTTTCCTACCTTATCTTTGGTCTTATTTGACATACAGCCACACTTTTATTTTTGATGTTGTTTCTGTCATTGTTAGTTTATTTTTGGTTGAAACAATTAAGCCGCGCTTACATTTGTGTCTATTTTACATACAAATTTGTCAGTATTGTGAACCAGTCTGTTACTAGTTTGAAAGAGAAATGGACTAAATGTGATAAGAAAAGGTTTTGGTAAAACTTCTTGATTTAATTTATTTCTAGGAATTTTTCAAATGCTATTTGCCAGACTCTTACAATATTAATAAAAAAAGAGGGGAGTTAAGTTTTTGTCAGACTTTGTAATTGTGTCTTTACCACTGGTTACTTTGGCCATTGTTGCCTTGACCATTGTTGCCTTGACCATTGTTGCCTTGACCATTGTTGCCTTGACCATTGTTGCCTTGACCATTGTTGCCTTGACCATTGTTGCCT
>JBAVVB010000270.1:0-6937 GCA_049697075.1 Nitrosotalea sp. | reverse complement strand
TCCCTAGATAGTAAGTATAATTGGTCAAAGTTGGTGAGAAAATCGGTATAATTGAGAGAAATAAACAGACAGTTGACGGCTAATTTTTCCTTCCATTCTGCATTGAATATGATTAGTTTTTCAAAATTAGTAAGAACCGCCCAAGTGCATCCTTTCAGCCATGAATAATTTATGGATTGGAACGCATATTCGTCTTTGTCTACTCCTGCTCTGAATGATTTTGCCTCTAGAAAGAACTTTGGAATGTCATTAATCCTGAATCCATAGTCGACTCTTCCTCTAGATGCTTTTTCCTCAGCGGTAAGTGTGTTACTGTGATCATTATAGACATCCCATCCTAATGCTTTGAACAGTCTTAAAATGAAATCATTCTTCGTTTGTTCCTCTGAATATGAATCAAGTTTGTTATTGCTCTTCTCTCTTTCATATTTTTCCACCAAGAGCTTGATCTCAGCTTTAGCTTTCTCAATATCAAATATCTCTCCCTCTAAACTCATACTACATTGAACTCTCAAGAGGCTGGCTAGCCTGCGGTTTTGCCTGCTTTCCTTTGTCGCAAAATTCGCACAGTTATCCTACCTAGTAGGATTCTATCGTACCTGTAGTTAAATGATTTTGTCCTACTCAGTCATACTATTGGCAAAATCAAAACTAAGCATAACCATTGATGAGGAATTAGTCAAGTGGCTTGACTCTCAAATAAAACAAAAGAGATTTGCAAATCGATCTCATGGATTTGAGTTTGCTCTTGTTCAATTAAAAGGAAATGTGTAAAAAACCATGATCAGTTTGTGCTTCATTAGTGTATGCAATTATTCTCAGTTTGCTTTTTCTCTTTCATATTCTTTCTTTAATCTCTTTTTAAATTCTATTTTGTAATTTTTTCCATATTTCATTTCCAAAGTTCAGGAGTTCGTCATACGTTAAACTTGCAATATATTCCAATAATTTCCTATCTATCATTCTATATATCGATCCATATTTTGCAGATCCATATAGAATCATCCTGTTGTCTTATTCATTAATTTATGAAATGACAACAGATCCTTTTAGTATTTGAGTTGATGACAGAGGTTGTTGGCTAGTCTTACCTTTTATGGCGGAGTACATGAAATAGGCGGAAACAAGTTTCTAGTGGAAGACAAGGGTACAAGAATATTTCTAGATTTTGGGATGCAAATGGGAAAGGTTAATGATTATTTTTCAGAATTTGCACAACCACGAGATCTAAATGGATGGGGGATTTGTTTGAATTTGGATTATTACCAAAGCTAGACGGACTCTACAGAAGAGATTATGCAAAACACATGGACTTCGGAGGACATGAAGATACATCAGTTGATGCGGTATTGTTGACACATGCACACATTGATCATTGTGCATACATACACTATCTCAGGCCTGAAATTCCAATTTACTGTTCAGAGGCCACTAAATTGATAATGCAGGCCTTGCAGGAAACCAGTGCAGGCGGTGATGAATTTATCACCTTTAAAGAAAAATTCAAAATTTATGAAAATAAGAGCGGCCAGATGAGCAGGGCCAGCGGAGAAGAATATTAACAGCCTCGCAAGATATCAGTTTTTGAAAATCTGAAAAATTTTAACATTGACTCTATAGAGGTAGAACCTTTAGCTGTAGACCATTCGATTCCAGGAGTAAGTGGATTTGTCTTGCACACTTCAAAGGGATCCATATCCTATACAGCTGATATCAGGTTCCATGGGCGAAGAAAGTCTGACAGTGAAAAATTTGTAGAAAGGTGTGGCAATTCTGATGTAGATGTTATGCTATGTGAGGGTACTCGAATAGCAGAGACATTTTCTAAAACAGAGTTTGAAGTCGAAGATGATGTTAAAAATATTGTAAACAGAACTGAAAACCTTGTAGTTTGTACATATCCTACTAGGGATCTGGATAGACTAGTTTCATTTTATAATGCTGCAAAGGAAGCAGGACGAGACCTTGTGATAGACTTGAAGCAGGCTTATTTACTAAATTTGTTCCAGACGTCAGAGCGTTGGAAATCTGTATTTCCAAGATCAGATGATAAAATAATCAAGATATACATTCCAAAAAAGTCATGGGGATTAAAGGACAAAGATATCGAATATTGGACTGAAAAGCAATTGCTTCAGGATTATAAGAAATGGGAGCAGGAATTTTTGGACTATCAAAATGCTATAGATTACAGGTATGTTTCTGCACACCAAAAAGAAATAATGTTCTATTGTAATGACTATCAATTACAACAACTAATAGATGTGAGACCTAGTGAGGGTTCAAGTTACATACGCTCTTCAACAGAACCGTTTGATGAAGAAATGAAATTTGATGATATCAGAGTAAAACGATGGCTAGTACACTTTGGACTGATCTCAAAGGAAGGACAATGGAATCATACCCATGTTTCTGGGCATGGTTCTGGTGATCAGATAAAAGAAGTGATTGATGGTACAAAGGCAAAAACTCTTGTCCCCATCCATACAGAACACGAGGAATATCATGAAAAATGGCACAAAAATGTAAAGAGAGTTAACATGAATGGGAGTATTGAGTTATAATGATTTCATTGAATTTACTGCTGGAAAAGAAATCATGAATTCATTAGGGTAATGATTTTTGACTATAACTACAGATAACATCGCAGATCTGAGGATTGTTTTTATCAGACACAATATGAGCAGGGCCAAACGAATATTGAAAAAGTTGATGCAAAGAAAATTAATAGCTATTCATTATGAGAATATCTCGAGCATAGACCCTGACGATTACAAGGAACCGACTGCAAAAAGGACTATGGCGAGGCTCAACGACTATTGTAAAACGGGGGCAATAGTAGGTGCGGATTTTACTATGGATGGTGATAGTATTATGCTAGTGGGAAAAATTAAACCGGATACAAAAATCAAATCCAAAAAGTTTGGAAAGTATGTCTACAAGACTGTACAATTACATGAGGTAAGACGAATCTCATTACAAAGATATCCAATGCTTTTGGCTAATAGACCGAGACAACAAACCCTCACAGGCTGGCGAATCGATAGAAACCTATTAGAAGCAATATGGAAGCACAAGAGGATTCCTCTTGAAGTTAGCTCTTTAGACCCAAATTTACTTGAAGTGATCTGCTACGAATATTTGAGGAAAAAAAAGATTTTGAATGTTCTTCTGATGCCTATAGGAAGAACCATGAAAGATGTAGATATACTTGGCATGGATAGAAAGGGAAAAAAGGTGATAGCTCAGGTTACACATAGTAGAGATATTCATGAAATAGAAAAAAAGATGGAGAAATTGAGAAAATGGGGATCGAATGGTGAATTATTATTTTTCTTCGGTCCAAAAGAGCAAAGAGTAGACGATAATAAAATAAAATACATGCCCATCGAAAAAGTTTTTCAATCATTGATATCGAATCAACATTCAATTCATTACAAGATGATTAGAAGTATGTTAGATATCGATTAGAAATCCATTCTTTTAAAATTAAAAGAATTATTCTTTGGAATTTACTATAACTATTTTAGTGGTAAACAAAAAACTTCTTAGCTAAAAGTAAAATTTTGCTACAATGATCTAGTTAATATGAAATCATACAGGCATGTTTATGAAAGGCAAATCTATTTCTCTCATACTTGGAAGAGCAAATCCTTCTCAAATACGCACGGGAGTAGCCAGAATAAGCTACGAGGTCATGAATGAAATTGATGTTACAACAGACGATGTGATTGAGATCTCAGGCAAGTATCCAACAGTGGCAAGATGTAAACCTCACTTTGCATGGACAAGATACAAGAAATTAATCCGAATTGATGGTATTGTTAGGTTAAATTCTGGTACAAAGATAGGCGATAAAGTTACTATTAGAAAGGTCAGACCATTAATTGCTTCTAAAGTAAACGTAATACCATTAAATAATGTTCCAAGTGGAACAGAACAATATCTCAGGGATTTTCTTGAAGATCGTGCAGTAGCAAAAGACGACAAGATATCTTTACCATATTTTGAAAAAACACTGGACTATCGTATTAGAAAGATTACACCTGATTTCGATTACGCAATAATTGCGCGAGATACAGTATTTCATGTTGATGTGATTCTGTAATTTCTAAAATATAGTTAAAGTAATGCTCGAATCTACAAATCTCACATATTTTGAAATTGATATCTTAACTAATGATTGTTAGTCTTGTAAAGAAACAATCGTTAAATATAAAATTGTAAATTAGATAACCTCAAACAACAATCAATTCTTTTGTAAAATGGTGCATCACGTCAGGTCGTGGCCCAACAATCAACGAGTCCTCAATTCGCACACCAAATTTTCCCGGCAAATAAATTCCTGGCTCTACTGTTATTGCCATGTTCTTTGATAGTACAGCTTTGCTTGATGGTCCAAGATTTGGCAACTCGTGCACCTCAAGCCCAATACCATGACCTGTGGAATGGATAAAATATTTCCCATATCCTTTTTTTACAATAATTTTTCTGCATGCATCATCAACTGACTTGCAGGAAACACCTGGTCGCACTGCCCGAAGACCGGCTTCCTGCGATGTTTTTACTATATCATAGACTTTTTTTGCCTCTGGAGATACCCTGCCAAGGCCAAACGTCCTAGTGGCATCAGAGACATACCCCTTGTGTCGCAATGTAAGGTCTGCCACAATCATATCACCATCCTGAAACCTGCGCTTGGTCACCTGTGCATGTGGAAGAGCACTGTTTGGCCCCCCAGCTATAATCAAGGGCTGTAATGTAGACTTGTATCCTGTAGCAAATGCACCACGCTCCATCGCATACGACATCAAGATACTCTGGAGCTCCATCTCTGACATGCCTATCCTGATTTCGTCCACGCAGAGCTGGTACAATTCGTCTAATATCGACGAGCATTTTTTGAGAATATCAATCTCGCCAGAATCCTTTACCTGGCGTGCCTGATAGAAGGGCTCTGTAGTCGACCTTACCCTTGGAAGACTCTTTTTGAGTGATAGTACCATGTCATAGTTGTTAGTATCAGTGCAGATCTTTCTGTTTTTCACAACATCAATTAAAGTAGAGATAGACCCTTTTCCGCGCTCTGATTTTACCACCCTACAGTTTACAGACTCTTCCTTTGCGCGGCCCACCTCAAGCTCTGGTGCAATTATAGTTGCACCACTCTTGTCAAGTATCCCTATAGCTTCTCCCCAAAAGCCAGTCATGTAATAGAGGTTTTCTGGCTCAAAGGCAACAAGTGTATCACATTCTAGTTTATTGCAAAATTTTAAGAGATTTTTTCTGCGGCTCTGCATTGTTTCAGATATTGATACAATCTCCATTTATGTTTGGTGGAAGCATGCAGGATACAGCTTTGGAACATTTAGATATTGGAATCAAAACTTTGCTTTCGTGACAGAAGAAAAGAAAAAAGTTGTAGCGTTGTTATCAGGCGGACTGGACAGTAGATTAGCTGTTAAAATGATGCAAAACCAAGGCTTTGATGTTACTGCTGTTGCAATAAAAACTCCGTTTTGCGATTTTGATTGTGGAAGAGGATGCGGTTTTGAGATTCGAGGAACAGCAGACATGTTAGGTGTTGATCTAAAAACAGTATATCTTGGAGACGATTACATTGAGATGCTAAAGCATCCAAAGCACGGATTTGGTTCCGGAATGAATCCATGCATTGACTGCCGCGCAATGATGTTCAAGGCTGGAAAACAAGTGATGGAAGACATTGGTGCAGAGTTTATCATCTCAGGCGAAGTATTAGGACAGCGACCAATGTCACAGCATGGCCCAGCGTTAAGAACAATAGAAAAAGAATCAGGACTAGAAGGAAAAATTGTAAGGCCACTCTCTGGTGCGTTATTGCCAAAGACAGAACCAGAAGAGCGTGGTATCATCAAGCGAGAAAATCTTGGCATGATTCGCGGACGAACAAGAAAAGAGCAGCTAAAGATGGCAGAGCAATTTGGTTTTGTTGATCCGCCAAATGCAGGTGGTGGTTGCCTGCTTACCGATCCAAGATTTGCAATACGAGCAAAAGATCTTTTCAAGTATACCGAAACCCCGACAACAAATGATATTGATCTGCTAAAGATTGGAAGACATTTTAGATTTGATGGTAACACAAAATTAATTGTTGGAAGAAACAAGGACGAAAACGAGATGCTAAAGGCACTTGCTCTCCCGGGGGACACAATATTTGAGACAAAGGAACACATGGGACCAATATCGCTTTTGCGCGGAGACGATTCCCAAAATAATCTCAAAGTATCATCCGATATAACATTCCGATACTCTGATGCACCAAAGGACTCGACAGGTGTCATGCTGGTACAAAAAAATGACACCCACTCTGAAATTCCAGCAGGTGCCATTTCCGAGCAAGACTATCTAAAATTCATGCTCTAGTGTGAGAACAACCCAGTCTGTGAATTACAATTGACTGCAAAGACTTTTTGAGGGAGCTAGATCCATACCAATCATATGCAAAAGCAAGCGGCCCCGACCTATCTCAAGGCAATTACGCTTCGAGACCAGAGTGATATCCATACTGTAAAAGAAGATATCAAAAAGGGCATGATCTTGGTCCTGCGGGTAACACCACTTGCACAAAAAAATGTAGATGAGCTAAGAAAAGTGGTAGAAGAGATTTACAGTATTGCAAAGGCACAAGATGCAGACATTGCAAGGCTTGGAGAGGAGAGAATTATTGTGACCCCGTCTGGTGTTAAGATCTGGAAAGCAGAATACGATCTGAAATAATTTGAGTTCATCTAAGGTCAATAGTATAATCAGTAAAGATCTAAATGAAAGTATTATAATACAAACACTATGGAGTGGTGATAGATGGTTGTGGAAATAAAATATTCATCCATTGACCTGGAAAATCTACTTGGGCGTCCATTAAATGACATTGAAGAAAAATATGCACCAAAAATAA
>JBAVVB010000269.1:0-6998 GCA_049697075.1 Nitrosotalea sp. | reverse complement strand
GCATGATACCAGATATGGCTTTGATACAAAAGGTGATTTTGTTCTTATGCCTTTCTTGATGGAGCGCTTCATCTGTGATAGTCTTCCACAGGCTTGAGATATAGCAGTCAGTTTGTATATTGATGGGATTTGAAATCTGTCCAGCGAGTGATATGATAACAATGAGAGTTTTTTCAATGTGGAAACATTATTCTCTAAACCTATCCTGATACAGTGGTTCACCATATCACGGAAGATTTCCATCATGGAACAAATCTTGTGGTCTGGTGTGTAACTCTGTGTAATTGATTTTATCGCGTACAACTCCTACACGATGATGTTGTGAAGCAAAAGGACTTGGTTATGATATAATCACCTTGCATCATAAACCGCAGATTTGACAGAATCCCTAAAAGTATCATTTGGATCCATACAAAATTTCATCTATTTCCATGCTTGTTTTATCGGTACCTATACCCCAGTCAAATGGTTTTATCTTGACAAGTATTAGAGGATCCTTTTTCATATTATTTTCATATTCTCGTGACATAAATCTCATTGCTTAACAGTATTTACTATATTTCTTTTGTAGAATGGCGTAAAATTTCTTCTATACCTTTGGATTTTTTCTTGGGAAGTATTATTTCTAGACCAAAGGCCTGTCCATTTTCTGTAACATCAAGATATGTTCCCTTGCCTAATGATATGGTTTTAGTAATTCGTTGTTTACCTTTTGCAAATTTCACGTATATTGCATTTGCCAATGGATCATATTGTGCTAAAACCATGTTTTTCAATACTCCTTTCGTTATCTACATTACTGAGATAGTGATCTTCACATGTAAGAATTGAGACACATTTGTCTATCTTGAGATCAGTTTTACTACATCTAAGGTAAATTTCTAAATGATTCTGTGGAAAAATTTAATTTGCTTCATGCCATATGGGGATACAATGAAGCTTGCCATACTGGGATGTGTTGCACTGCTTGCAGTCTCTTCCAGTCCTGCATGGGCTGCGTTTGATACTGATGGCAACTATTACTGCAATAGCTCCAATCTTCCACTGGAGGAGACAATCTACAAGTCATCTGTTGTCAAGATAGACAACGATCTGAATTCATATCTCTCGCTTGACCCAAGTGCGACAGACCAGGAACTCCATAGCTATCTAATATCAGACCCTGATGTGGCAGGGCCATATTCCATCATGGAGCAGTCAAAGGCATGTCTGCAGTCAAATGGAATAAATCCTGATTCGGTTACAGCGCAAAGCTCGCTATTTCTTGAAGTCTTTGCAGCTCCAGAGTTTGGAATCGTGTCAGGCCTTGTGTTTGGTATTACATTGGCAAGCGTTATTGTACTTCAAAATAAAATTAACAGGTCAGTTCTTCTAAAAGTCTAGGATGCTGCATGTCCCCAGTTTCTTGCCTCAAGTAGTGACGCGGTACTTTGTGTCACACATGCAGGACTAGAGTCAGAGTTGCTTATCACCAAGTAAAACCCTGACATGCACTTGACATTTGTCGGTTGGGTCCCTGCAGCCACTTGAGCTCTTGGCGATTGCAAATTGCTTGCCATTGGCATTGAATTCATGTTACCAGTCATGGTACCGTTTGCCATGCTACCTGTCATGTTGCCATGGTGATGATGCATGTACATGCCCGTCATATTTCCTTGCATCATTGTACCGTTTCCCATGTAACCTGTCATGTTGCCATGATGGTGCGTGTATCCACCCATTGTCATATTTGCGGGCATGGTACCGTTTGTAGTCTTTGTGGCAGTTGCGTTTGCTGATGCACTCACTTGGTTTGCAATGCTTGGCATTCCTGTCTGGTTTCCGCTAGGAAGCATACCTGGTGTATAGGTCTCGCCTGGAGCACATGGATGGTTACCGCAGATAGGTGCACATGGTTGTGACGCAGTACATGGATTCTGAGCTGATGCCTGCATGCCATATCCTAACGCAGAGCCTGCAAGTAGTATAGACAATATTATCGGGGTAAGATTCATGATTTCTAATTATAGAAATGGGCAAATAAAGCTTGATGTCATCTAGCGTGTCCCATGAGTGCAATCATCGTTTTTTATATTACGGTTTTATCATCATACAATACAGAACTAGGCAGTTTTTGTTCTAGTTTTATCCCAGTACTTTGTTTTTCTGCAAAGATTGTAGATCTTCTCAGAACTTGTTTATAGTGACATAGTACATCAGTACGTCTTTTTGTTCAAATCTTGCCTTTAGCTTTTTCTTTAATTTATGAAAAAACTCGATGTTCTTTTTTGTTTTTTCACAGACTACCCAGTACGTGCTGTTTTCATCGCTGATTCGATTTTTTGTATTGGGATCAGTCCACCCGCCTATCAGAGGCGAGTTATCTACGGTGCAGCCCCCAAATCTATCAACAATCTCCTCAAAGGTTTTTGAATATTTTTCACCTTCTATTTTCTTGCGTTTACTAGAGAGATCATTATTATAATAATGAGGAAGTAAAATTTCTACCTTAAGATAAGGCACTGTCTATTCGACTAGTTCGTACTTTATATTCTTATTTTTGAGCAGCTTGCAATCTTTTTTTTGCACGACAAGGATATTTTTTCCAATGCCACTGAATTGTGATTTGGAGTGTATCAATTCATAGAATGCCTTTGCTTTTTCGCCTTCAGTGCGAAAACTTATGGTACAGGTATCATTGCCTGATGTCATTTTTGACATGTCATACATAGCAACTAATTGTATTTAAAAGAAATGCCGTAAAGTTTGTCACTCATGCGTTCTTGCCTAGAATTGTAAAAAGCAATTTTTCTCCTATTTCTTTCTGGTACGCCCAAGTCTAGCGAGTAGTTCTTTTGATGATATAGTCTCAAGATGTCGATTGGCTTTCTTTAACTCTTTGTCGTGTGTTACAAGATATTGTGCGCCTTTTGCAAGTCCGGTAGCAATTATTATGGCATCAGGCAATCTAAGGCCCGTATCAGCGCGGATTCTTGCTGCTGCATCAGCTATCTCCACGTCAAGCTCGGCAATTACAAAACCCTTGGCAGAAATTAAATGGGCAAGCAGCTCTTCCTTACCACTCTTGTCTCCCTGAGAATAGTATCCTGTACATAATTCTGCAATAGAGATTACAGATATGACTGCTTGTATGAGGCCATCTTCAACTGCATTCAATACCTGCAAAGAGTGTACAGAATGCAGCTCGCTGGCATTCTTGGCATTAAGTAAGATGTTGGTGTCAAGTATTGCAGTTATTACCATTCTTTACGCATTCTCTTTTGGAACTTGACACTATGTTCTCTCCACGGTTTCTGTCTGCGTAAAATCTCAGAGAGCTTCTCCCTTGAAGCTTTTTTCATTGTTGCCTGCCCGTCCTCAATAGCAAAAATTACTCTATCGCCTTCCTTTAGATCAAGTGAAGTCCTAATCTCCTTTGGAATTGTTATCTGACCCTTGGTGGTAATTGAACCTACGCTCAGCTCTGACATTTCCTTACTCTACAGTAAGGATTTCCTTGCTATTAAGTATTAGAGCGTCAGGCAGGCAACAGTATGTGAATCTCGGTTCCCTTTCCCATTCCTTTTGATTCTGCCCAGATCTTTCCGCCGTGTCCCTCAACTATTCCCTTGCATATCGACAGGCCAAGCCCCGTGCCCTTGTGTTCTCTTGTACTTGACGTATCCACCTGATAGAACCTTACAAAGATCTTGTCAAGCTTGTCTTTTGTGATTCCCGTTCCGTTGTCCTTTACAACTATAGAGCAGTATTTTTCTTCTTTGCCAAGCGTTACGGTTATGCTGCCTTTCTCCTTTGGGCAAAAATTGATTGCGTTAAGTACCAAGTTTGTCACAACCTGGGATATTCTGATATGGTCGCATGTGCATGTGACATCTTGTGCAAGAGATGTTGTTATCACTAGCTTGTTTTTGTCAGTTAGTGGCTTGATAGATGATACCACATTTGATATAACCTCTGCCAAGTTGTGTGCATTTTTTTCCAGCTTTAGCTGTCCGAGTTCTATTTTTTGCACGTCAAGCAGATCAGATATCAATTTTTGCATGGATTCCGTGCTTGTCTTTACTATCTCAAGCCTTTCATGTTGTGCAGGGGTGAGCGGGCCGAACTTTTCTGCAAGTGTCAGGTCCACATAGCCCTGTATTGGCACAAGGGGTGTCTTCAGTTCATGTGTGACCATTGCTAAAAATTCGTCCTTTGCAAGCTCTGCATTTTTTAGCGCGGCATACTGCTCACTTAGCTTTTCCTGGTTCTCTTCTATCTTTTTTCTCGAGTAATAAATTTCAGTGATATCCCTTAATGCAACTGTTCTTCCAGTCAGCCTTCCTTTCTCATCATAAATGTTGGTACCGCTGAGCAGCGTTGGAAATACAGAGCCATCCTTTCTTTTCATCCATATTTCCCTGTTGACTATTCTGCCGTTCTCTTTCCATTCTGCAATGGATTCTGTTAGCTCATCAAGGCTTTTCTCTGCAGTGTGATCAATTGCCTGCATTTTTCCTATAATCTCCTCTTTTGTATATCCGAGATTTTTTGCATATGCGTCATTGCAGTCAATTATTTTTTCATCAGGCGTGATGGTGCGCAGCATGTCAGGTGAGCTGTCATACAGGTTCCGGTATCTTTTTTCGGTCAGTACAAGGGATTCGTGTGTCTTTTTTAGTTCTGCATACTGGTCCTTTAGCCTGACCTCGCCATCTTCTGCCTTTTTTAGCGAGTCATACAGCCTAGAGATGTCCTGTATTGCAACGATGTATTCGGGCGGCTCTATTTTTCCAAGCCTTGCGCCGCTGCACATGCCGTAAAACTTTGTCTTGTCTTTTTTTATCAGCAGTATCTCAATTAGCGGGCCTGTCCCTGTCTTTTGCATCTGTGCAAACCCGTCAAGTGCCACCTTTTTGTAATTGTGTTCAATAAAGTCAAAGCATGATTTTCCTACCATCTCCTCTTTTGTGTATCCGATATAGTCAAGTGCGCGTTCATTGATGTCAGTTATTATTCCGTTATTGTCAAGCGTGCACACTAGATTGGGGGATACCTCAAAGAAGAGCCTGAACCTGCTTTGGTCTTGGTCGCGAGAGTCCATTCCGTATGATGCGTACCGTCCCCTTTTATAACCCCAGTCACTGATTTTCAAATTGTATAAATTGGAACTGGGTTACATCTTGTAACACGAGCATTTTTTTGACTTGTGTGTTATACATCCTACAAGCCTGTGGTCCTTGCAGCCGCAAATTATGCATTTTTTTCCCATTTGAGATTAACTGGTACCATGATACTATATGTCTAGCTCACTTGTGAAAATGCAGGAAATGGTTTTACTGGTTTTTTCATCTAATCCCTAGATGATATCCTCTTGCATCAAAATACATTTTGGGAATCATGATTCCATGACCTGGATTTTGGACAGATGTCTTGTTTGCAGATACGTCTTGTCTGAACTGTTCGTGGAACTTGTCTTTTTGCTGCTCCTTGATTGCATTTGCTATTTCTTGCTTGAGATGATTTATTTCTTGTATGAGATATGATATATCCTGCCCATGGTTTGTCTGGTTTTGTGATCCGTTAAATTGGAACTGGGTCTGGTTTGAGAATCCACCAAATGAGAACTGCGTTCTGTTTTGGAATTTTTCAAATGGGAACTGGGTCTGGTTTGAGAATCCATTAAATGAGAACTTGTCATGATTTTGAAATACTGGTCTACTGTGATCTTCTTGATATGAGGATGCTGCAGGTATTGCGGCACCTGCAAGGACTAGTGCAAGAAATATCCCTAGGAATCTTGACATGGTTACAAGTTTGTATAATTTGTTTTAAGCCTTGGTGAGGAATGTGAAGTAATCTTTAAATGAAAATTCTGGTATTTTTTTTCTCAAGATGTAACAGAGTGCAATGCAAATGGTATAGTAAGAATCTACCATAGGTTTTATTATATCACAAATATACCGCACATCAATGTCTGGTCAGGAATCTGTAGAGTGGCAGATTATAAACAAAGTTCAGGAGACTGCAAATACATACACGTACACATTTTCAACTGGAAAAAAATACGAGCTTGGCATTGGCCAGTTTGTAACAGTTGGAACACACTTGAAAAGGCCCACGATATCAGGAGGCGTGGAAGAGAGCTTTGTAGAGCGCGCATATTCAATTGCGTCGTCACCTGACAGGGAGAAAGTCGAGCTAACAGTAAAGTGCGAAAAGCCCTACGGATACATCAATCCTGCACTGAAAAAGGCAGATGGCTTTGCCGCCTACTTTTTTGAGCAGGCAAAGATTGGCGACAAGGTAAAGGTAAAGTTTGGCTTGAAAAAGGATCATTTTCTCTCAAAAATAATATCTGGGGCAGAAAAAGATATTGCGTACTGGTCAGGCGAGAACGGGGCGGAATCTGCAAGAAGCCTGATACAATACATGCAGGACAGGCCAGACCTTGGAATCAAGCTTGTTCTGTTTTACAGCAACCCTCACCTGTATCTTGATGGTACCAAGACTGTCAACGTGATTTACTACAACTGGCTAATTGAGATGGCAAAAAAGATGGAAACCTTGAGCGTTGTCTTTACGTTTACAAGAGATACTGATATTCCAGTATCTGACCATCCACGTGTGTTTTTCCGAAAGGGGAGGTTCTTTGTGGGCCCTGATGGAGAAGTAGAGAAGACTTTGACAAAATATCACGGCAACCCAAAATCTGCGTTTGCCCCAATTTGTGGGAGCAGCGGCTTTATCATAGGTGTCACACAGGGGCAAGACGGAAAACTTGTCAAGGGACGCGGCATCATGCACAACCTGATGGAGGTTGAAGGCGTACCTGCAGAAAAGATTGACAAGGAACAGTTCTATCTGGACCACGCACACTGAAACGATATGAGAATGCTGATGCAAGGAAACTTGAATAAATAAACAGGTTGTTGTTATCACATGTCAGTTAAGATAAAAAACATCAGAATGATTTCCACAAATAATTATATACTATGGTATACCATAGTATACTAGAC
>JBAVVB010000268.1:0-6159 GCA_049697075.1 Nitrosotalea sp. | reverse complement strand
GTATTGTGATTTTCCACAATGAGGACATGTCTTCTCTTTCTTTGCCCTTTCAATTATTTCATCAGGAATGTGTTTAATCGAGATTACGTTGTACGCAGCCTCTTTTTGGATTATTTTGTGGTATTCTTCAAGTTCCTCTTGCGGTATCTTTAGTCTAGCACATGACCTGCAGGTGGTTAACAGAAGCTTGTAGATGTTATCAATAAACGCAATATGTAATACAGGTTCTGCAAGCTCAATGTGGCCAAAATGCCCAGGACATCTAGCTGCAGTGTTTCCGCATGTAAGACATTTTTGACCTGGTTCAAGAGTGCCAAGTCTGCCATCCATCAATCCACCTTGAACAGACATTCCATCTTCATCATAAGTTTCAGGGGCTGTAATCTCTGCAACAGAATATTTCCTTATTTCAGTTGGAGACCATACAGAAAACTTGATCCCATCAATTACTTTGATTGTTTCAACTGCCATTAGACTCTCTCCTTTATCAAAAGTCTTGGCGCTACGTCAAGGCTCATCATTTCCTGTAACAGAAGTTTAAAGGCATAAGCAACTGAGATTGATGTCACTTTTGCTTTATCTCCACATACTCTGCAGACAAATCGTCTTTGTTTGATATCATAATATGACACAAGTCCACATCTTTCACAGATATAGATTTCAGCCTTGTCAGATTCTTCAAGAAGTCTATCCTTTAACATCATGGATGCACCATATGCAATAAGACAGTCTCTTTCCATTTCACCAAATCGTAGACCACCACCTCTTGCACGGCCCTCGGTTGGCTGCTTTGTCAACATTTGTACTTGGCCTCTTGCTCTTGCATGTATCTTATCTGCAACCATGTGATGTAATTTTTGATAATATACAACGCCAACGAAAACATCAACTGCAAACGCCTTACCTGTTCTACCGTCATACATCATTTCCTTACCTGAGTACTTGAATCCCGCAGTCTCCAAAACCCCCTTAATGTCCTCTAATTTTTCACCAACAAACGCAGAGCCATCCATCTTTGAACCACGCAGAGCTGCAGCTTTTCCTGTTACGGATTCGAGAAACATTCCTACTGTCATTCTAGACGGGAAAGCGTGAGGGTTAATCATGACATCAGGTACAACACCGTCAGCAGTATAAGGCAAGTCCTCATGGTTTACAAGTAATCCCACGACTCCTTTCTGTCCATGTCGTGATGCAAACTTGTCTCCAATCTCAGGAATTCTCACATCTCTTACTCTAATTTTGTACATTCTGCCACCATCATGAGATTGGGTCATAACAACAGTATCGACAACACCATTTTCGGATGGTCTTACACCTATTGATGTATCTCTTCTATATGGTCCCTTTACTTCAAATTCCCTATATTCTTCCATGAATCTAGGAGGACTTGTTTTTCCAATGAGTATGTCTCCACCCTGAACGGTGGACTCGGTTGCGATGACTCCATCTTCTTCTAATAATCGATATGCTTTGTCGCCACGAAATCCACGAATGTTTCCATCTGCAGTTGGAATTTCAAAATTATCTCTCATTCCCCCAGGATATTGTTTGGCTTCTGCCTCGTAGATTCTATAGAAGAAGGTTCTACCCAATCCTCTATCTACAGATGATTTACTTAACACTATTGCATCTTCAATATTGTAACCGTCAAAAGGCAATACTGCAACAACACAGTTTTGTCCTGCAGGTCTATCTTCTAGTCCTAAAAGACCCATTGCCTTTGTTGTAACAATTGGAGTTTGTGGATACAGCATAAGATGTTGCCTAACGTATGTACTTGCATTCATCAGCGGAGTTGAGAAACCAAGACTTTGCTTTGCCATGGCTGATTCATATGTATTTCTTGGAGATTGATTGTGTTCGGGATATGGTATAATTGATGCACCAGCTCCGAGAATTGCAGATGGAAATATTTCCATGTGGGTATGTTTTTTCATGTCTGTTTCATCTATTGCAATGTAACAATTTTCTTCTTCATTTGCGTCAACTAGCTCAATTACACCTATATGCAAAAGATCTGTCCATGACGAAAATTTTTTGCTAACTTTATCTATTAGCTCTTGTGTTAATAGCAATTTATTGTCCTTAATTACAATCAAGGGTCGCAGAACTCTACCCGCATTACAGTTGACATAAAGTCTCTTAGTTGAACCTTCCACACTAGACTGATACAAGAAAATGCCAACGTGTGGATGAATCTTATAGTTCCTTCTAAGTTCTCTTAATGAATCAACAAGTTTCTGTCCATCTTTGTAATATCCTATTAATCTCCCGTCTACGAAAACTCTTGTTCCCTCTTTTTTCAGATCATCTTTTGCGTCAGAAACATAAGTAGCGCCTAGATCGTAAAGCTTTTCAATTATATCTTCTGATGCTACGTTTACAGATATTATAGCAGACAGTGCCAAATTCTTTACCAAACCACAATTAGATCCTTCAGGAGTCTCGCTTGGGCATATTCTTCCAAAATGAGTAGCATGCAAGTCTCTTGCCTCGAAGTTAGGTTGACTTCTACTAAGTGGCGATTGTATTCTTCTAAGATGACTTATTGTAGACAGATAGTTGGTTCTGTCCAAAAGTTGTGTAACGCCAACACGACCTCTTCCCCAGTTTCCTGTTGCTATTGCATTGTTTAGTTTATCCGTAACTATACCTGGCCTAACTGCTGCCGCAACTGCGTTTATTCCTCTTTTTTGTCCTGATCTCTCAAGCTGATATTTCATGTCTCTCACCAGATTTCTGAAGGCGGTTCGGAAAAGGTCAGCAAGCATTTGACCTGCGAATTTTATGACTTTGTTTCCATAATGATCTTTGTCATCAGGAGTAATCCAGCCCAGTTTCAGTTCAATTAATTTGCAAGTTGCTTCACCTAGAAATAGAGACTTTTCTTTTCTATTATCAGGATGTTTTCCCAAGTGTGGTAGGAGACCCCAATCAAGCAAAGTCTCTGCTCTTTTTATCTGGAATTCTTCTAACATACCTGGTGCGATTCTCTTACTGATGTACACTATAGCATCTTTGGCAGTTGGTACATCACCTGATTTTTCAAATGAAGCTTCTAGTTCATCTTGAATCTCGTCAACTAGAGAAACCGCTGCAGCAATTTCTCGATCAGATTCAAGTCCTAATGCACGCATTAAAGTAACTACAGGAATATCCACAGGAGAACCTGGGATCTTTGCTACTATCAGACCATCATTTTTCATCACAAGTTCAAGTTTTGCGCGATAGCCTACAATGGATGAATATACTTTGGCTTTGAAAACTGTATTGCCTCCTACAGTTTCCTTGTCAACTATAATTTTATTGTAAGAAAGATCTTCTAATCCAACAATGACACGCTCAGAGCCATTGATGATAAAATAACCACCGGGATCATTTGGATCCTCACCATATTCTATGAGTTTTTGTTCAGAGAGATTATGCAAAATACAAGCATTAGATCTAACCATTACTGGCATGTCACCTATGTGAACATATCTTGATTCTAGAATTTTTCCATCTTCTACTACACTTGCTTCAAGCATTATAGGAGATGCATAAGTTACATTTCTTAATCGAGCTTCCATCGGAGCAATATGTGTGATTGAGCCATCTAATTCCATCATACGAGGTTGTTGAAGTTTTACTTTTCCAAGTTGAATTTTATACGGATATTCAGCACTCTCTATCTCTATTTGTCCAACTTCATCAATAATACTTTGAAGTCCTCTTTCAAGAAACTCATCATAAGAATTCAGGTGTTGTCTTGCTATTCCTTCTCTTTTTAGAATGTCCTGAACTATTGGCCATCGTTTATGTGAAATGTGTGTCATTATTCTTCCACCACGTATCTATAATAGATGCTTTCACCAGCTGTAGGACTTTTTCTTGCTATCTTTATCATATCACCTGGTTTTACCCCCAAACCTCTGATCGCAGGATCACTGACGTATATCAAAGGCATTTCAGTAGGCTTGGTGTGATATTTTTCTAACACCTTTTCAGCTTCTTCTTTAGTCATTATCGCATGTTTTGGAACATAGATATGATCTGGAATGAGTATTTTCTCTTTCTTACCTAACATGTTAAAAATCCCCTTTGAACATTAGCTGTAATAGATAATTAATCCACAAACTACGTTGCTTCCACCGAGAGGTTAATATATATCTAATCTATGGCATTTCAAAATTACCACATTTTATCAAGTTTTTTCAACTTTAAATAGTAAAAAACTATCGCTGGCTCAACTAATGCTTGTTTTGAAGACTTTGGTTTATTTGTAATTTGGATCAGGGATTGACAAAGATTTGGACTCGAATAGATTGGCCCGATCCAAGTACCATCATTCGTAGTGTAGACTACAGAAAATGAAAGATATTTGATATATCAAGACTGTAGTCCAATTCCTTTGTTATACAATACAGATTATTTGAGATAACATACCAACAATATCACTTCCAAGAGCACGATCTACTACAAGGTAAACGATCAAGAGGATCAGTTCTTTGTGTTAAATGATGATATGAAAAACACCTACTTTCTCATTTTTTGAATATACATAAATACCCATTCTACTTAATCGCAAACAAGATGAGTACTCATAAAGAATACGCGTTGATCGCTATTCTTGCAACAGCAGCCATTGTAGGCATCAGTCCTGCATTTGGATTCTGTCCACCAACGTGTGAATCATCGTCCGAATACACTAACGCAATGATGACAGGTAATGCCTCCAGTCTTTCAGCAGTGCAACAACCAGGAAATATAATACCACTTACGCTGGCAACAGACAAGGCAACGTATGATCATGCCTCAGTCATAATGGTGAGCGGTCATGTGATAAACCCATATCCAGGTCAGGATGTGGCTATGAAGTTAACTAGTCCAGAAGGAAACATCGTGTTTGCATCTCAGTTAGCATTAGACAGCAGCGGGGACTTTAACACCACAATAAATACATCTAGTTCACTCATGACAGAAAACGGGCTGTACACCTTGTATGCACAACAAGGCAATGAGCAAGCAAGAACTAATCAGGTTCAGTTCCAACTTACTGGACAAATTCCAACAACAACACCAACAACAAGTGTTCCAGAGTTTGGCCCGATCGCAGCGCTAGTACTTGCAATTGCGATCATATCAATAATTGCAGTATCTGCAAAGACTGGACTAAGATTGATGCCAAAATACTAACATCCATTTTTTCATTTTTTAAATATACATAAATACCCATTCTACTTAATCGCAGACGATGAATACTCATAAAGAATACG
The DNA here is from genome assembly GCA_049697075.1 of Nitrosotalea sp. GTDB lineage: Archaea > Thermoproteota > Nitrososphaeria > Nitrososphaerales > Nitrosopumilaceae > Nitrosotalea. The sequence continues at coordinate 901 of JBAVVB010000268.1, read as the reverse complement.
CGTTGATCGCTATTCTTGCAACAGCGGCCATTGTAGGTGTTAGTCCCGTATTTGGAGACACTATGTCAGGAATGTCTTCAGCTGGAAATAACACACAAGGCATGTCAGGTAGCAATACAGCAACTGTTCAGCCAATCATAATACCTGTCACATTACCGTTCAGTCTGACAACAGACAAGACAACGTATGATCGACAATCGACAATACTTGTCACAGGACATGTCCAGAACATAATACCTGGAGTGCCAGTCACATTACGAGTTTCAGATTCATTAGGTAATGTCGTAGAAGTTAATCAGCTAACTGTTGACAACAGCGGAAATTTTAACACCACAATAAATACATCAAGTCCGCTGTGGACAAGTGGTGGAACATATACCATTTATGGTCAGTATGGAATGCAGCAAGGTATGCGTATAGCACAGACACAGTTTAGCATCGGTGGCGGCGGAGCATCAAGTTGTCAATCAGATCAACTCTCAGCTACAGTAAATAACGAGATGTACTGTATCGATTACAGCATCAGTGGAGGAACAGCTACAGGAGCAACTCTTAGCATGTCATCTAAAACTCTCACTGTAAATTTACAAGCAACCAGTGATGGTCAGATAACTCTCCAGATACCAAGATCAGTACTAGATGCAAAATCTGGTGTCAATGATGGCAGCTTCTTTGTCCTAGTAGATGGCGAAGAAAAAGATAGTTTCACAGATACACCAAGTGTTGATACTAGAACTTTGACAATACCATTTAGCATAGGGGCAGAGCAGATACAGATCATCGGTACACAGATAATTCCAGAGTTTGGCCCGATCGCAGCGCTAGTACTTGCAATTGCGATCATATCAATAATTGCAGTATCTGCAAAGACTGGACTAAGATTGATGCCAAAATACTAGAA
>JBAVVB010000267.1:0-3567 GCA_049697075.1 Nitrosotalea sp. | reverse complement strand
ATTGCAATGAATGGTTCTTACCACGGCAAGTCTTTTGGCTCGCTATCAGTTACATTTAGTCAAAAATACCGCAAGTCCTTTGAGCCGCTCCTAGGTAATGTCTCATTTACACCATTTGGCGATATCGAGGCACTAAAATCTGCAATAACTCCTGACACTGGATTTATCATACTAGAGCCAATTCAGGGAGAGAGCGGAATTCATGTGGCACCAGATGGATTTCTGCAAGAAATAAGAAAAATTTGCAATGAAAAAGGAATTGTTTTGATATTTGATGAAATACAATCAGGTCTTGGAAGGACTGGCAAGATGTGGGCAAGTCAGCACTGGGATACAACACCTGATATCATGTGTCTTGCAAAGGGAATTGCAGGAGGTGTGCCAATGGGTGCAACTCTAGTAAAACCAGAGATTCTTGCATGCATTGGAAAAGGCGAACAGTCATCAACGTTTGGCGGCAACCCTCTTTCATGTGCTGCAGGAAGTGCTGCAATCCAGGCCTTGACAGAAGACGGGCTGGTTGAAAATGCTGCCAAGATGGGTAAAGTCTTTCGAGAAGGACTCGAGAGACTAAAAGAAAAACACAAGATAATCCGCGAAATACGAGGCAAGGGACTCATGATTGGAGTTGAGATGAAGTTTGAAGTAAAAGACATACTCTTTGACGGAATTGCAAACAATTTGTTGCTGCTTTATTCGGGAAAAAACATACTAAGACTGTTGCCTCCTCTTGTGATTTCAGAGTCTGACATAAACAAAGCTTTAGAAACTCTAGATCTCATACTAACAAAAGAGGTACAAAGAAGAAATGTCTAGAGACAAGACAGACGAGACAATAATTGAGATGCTAAAGAAGGACTCTAGACAATCTTTTGTAGAGATAGGCGAAAAGCTTGGGCTCTCCGAATCGGCCGTTAGAAGAAGAGTAAAAAATCTACTTGACGGCGGTACGATAAAAAAATTCACAATAGAGACTGGCGACAGCAATTCAACTAGTGCAATAATTCTGATATCTGTTGATTCTTCAACTGACACTTCAAAGGTTTCAGCGCGACTCTCAAAACTACAAGGAGTTCATATTGTTTACGAGATAACCGGCCAGTACGATATTGCCACAGTCATAAGAGCGCCAAACATCACGGAGATAAACGCATGCATAGATGCGCTGCGCAAGGTTCCTGGTGTTTTTGACACAAATACTGTCATCATACTGAGAACCGTATCATAAAACGAAGTTCGGCTCTAAATTTGAAGCATTAAACGAAAACCGTTACAAAAGCTGTAAAATTAGCCGAAACCTGTACGAATATGTTTATATTTGTAAAATTTTGATACTAGATCGGTAATGGACGATCCGAATTATTACGCATACAAGTATAACGAGATGGGAACAAAACCAAAGAAGATCCACATCCTTGACAGTACTCTGAGGGAAGGAGAACAGCACCCAGGTGTTACGTTTTCCAACAAGCAGAGAATCCAGATTGCATGGATGCTAGACTATTTTGGTGTTGACCAAATCGAGATTTCACCAGTGGTATCACCAGATCATAAAGAAGCTACCAAGACAATAATCAAGCAGGGTCTCAAGGCAGATATCGTGGCGCATGTGCGCGCCCTAAAGGAAGATGTTGATATTGCACTAGAGTGCGATGCCACATGGATGGCAACCTATCTTGGAATATCTGACATTCACATGAAAGACAAGCTGAGAATAACAAGGGAGGAGGCACTACGAAGAGCAGTGGATACGGTAGAGTATGCAAAATCGCACGGATTTAAGATGCGATTCACAGTTGAGGACGGCAGCAGGGCTGACCCAGAATTTCTCATCAAGGTTTGCAAAGAGATTTCAGATGCAGGTGTTGACAGAATCAGCATACCGGATACTGTTGGAATAATGAGACCAAATGGTATGTACAATCTAGTAAAGGCAGTTCGTGATAAAATAAAGACCCCGCTTGATGTGCATTGCCACAATGACATTGGACTTGCGTTATCTAATGCACTTGCAGGATGCGATGCAGGAGCTGATCAGATTCACACTACTATAGACGGTATCGGTGAAAGAACCGGCATACCTGCCCTTGCAGAGACTGCAGTTGCACTCACTTATCTTTACAAGTCTCCAAATAATTTCAGACTGGACATGCTGATGGACCTATCAAGATTGATTGAGCAGTACACAAGCATTACCCCGTATGATTCTAAACCAATTGTTGGCTCAACTGCATACAAGCACAAGGCAGGAACACACCTGGCTGCAATTCTTAGAAACCCCGCAGCCTATGAGCCAATCGAGCCAAAGGTTGTAGGCAACAGGAGAAAAATAGTATTTGGTGAGCTTGCAGGCAAGAACGGTGCAGCATACCTCATGTCAATACTAGGTCTTGACCAAGATGAGGAACATGCAAAAAAAGTGGCAGCAGGCCTCAAGAATCTAAGGATGGGAGACCTACTTGAGATACCGCTTGATGACAAGCTTGAAAGAAAGATAATTAATGACACCCAGGTTAAGGTAAAGACAGGTAAGTAATATGAAATGCATAGAATGTGACGCCGACATCAACCCCCCAAAGGATTCAATGGAGGGAGAGATTGTGACTTGTCCAGACTGTGGTGCAAGTTTTGAGTTATCCAAAGGATCCTCAGGCTTTGAGTTAAAACCAGCACAAACTGTTGGTGAGGACTGGGGCCAGTGAGCTCCGGTCTATCGATACTCTACGATACCATCAGGTGGGAAGAAAAAGCTCTGTTTGATGCCGCAAAGAAAAAAGACATCGATGCAAAGATGGTTGATTGTAAGAGTTTATCCATTAATTTAGACAAGACCGAAGAGAGCTATGGCACTGCCATACAGAGATGTGTCAGCTATTATCGCAGTCTGCACTCCACTGCAGCACTTGAGGGAAAAGGGGTCAATGTAATCAACAGCTTAAACACCAGCATATTTGCCGGAAACAAACTCTTCACCCACATGCTCTTGGTAAAAAATGGAATTCCAACACCATTTAGTGCAGTTGCATTCTCAGAAGAAGCAGCGCTAGAGACTTTGGAAAAAAGGGGATACCCAATGGTTCTAAAACCAACTGTTGGAAGTTGGGGAAGAATGATTGCCTTGCTAAATGACAGAGATTCTGCACAAGGAATAATGGAGACACGGGAGACAATGTATCCAATTTATCAGGTGTATTACTTGGAGGAATTTGTCAACAGGCCACCACGAGATATCAGAGCCATAATGATAGGCGACCAGGTGGTCGCAGCGATTTACCGCTATTCTGGCGATGGGCAGTGGAAGACAAACATGGCTCTTGGTGGCAAGGCAGAGCCACTGAAGGTGACAAAGGAACTAGAAGACATTTGCATAAAGGCAAAAAATGCAGTACAGGGGCAGATAGTAGGAGTAGATCTGATGGAAAGCAAGGAAAACGGCCTGGTGGTTCACGAGGTCAATAACACAACGGAATACAAAAATACCGTGAGAGTTACTGGCGTAGATATACCAGCCTTGATGATAGATTACGCAATACAGTCGAGAAAGTAAGAATTGGACTCTTCAATTAC
>JBAVVB010000266.1:0-2960 GCA_049697075.1 Nitrosotalea sp. | reverse complement strand
TCAAAGGAACAAACTTCTTTTCAATGACATCATAGTATCCCTTTTCTCCCTCAGTATGAGGCGGGGAGAACTTGACCTTTTCTACATCAATTCCAAATGGAAACGATGTATTTTGGTTCTTTGCCGCAGCCAATATCACACTATCATATTCATTGAGTGCAAGCGCCTGTTCATTTTCCACACTAGAGCCAATATCTATTACCCGAGATACCGGAAAAATTGTTATCTTGCCAGTTTTTGAATTTGACTGTATTATTTCAATTATGTCATTTTCCATACCATCAGGCGCGGTCACTTGTACGATATACTTGTCTTGAAATTCTGATCTGTGCATTTCTGTACCTTTTGCGGCATGAACCTTAGAGCCTACACCTTTTCCCCTGCCCTTTACCTTGGTTATGTTAACAGAGACATCAATTATTCTAAGCGCATCACTAACTCCCATCAGATCATCTCTTGGAAGTTCTGCTTCGACTCGTATCATTTGTTCTTAATCTAGATTGATCAACATATTTGCCAATTTAAAGCAGCGTTTGATTTTCATCTTTTGGACTTATTGATTATCTTTTAATTATCATCTTTATATTTGAAAGATATATTGGAGATCAGCGACATACTCTACCAAGCCATTTCTGACTATCAAGAGAAAAGAATACTTTCAGCTATTGCACAGGGTGAAAGCTCAGAGGCCATAAGTACAATTTTTAGCCATTGTATGCCCAATCTAGATAAAGCAGGAGGCAGCAAACCAGAAACTCGTGGCACTTTAGCAGAAGGACTCACTCATTACATGTTAACAGTTGCCCTCATTCCAAGTCAGCGCAAGACAACACTTGATACCACACATATTGATGTTGTAGTACCTGATGCTAGAACTCTTTCCTCTTCACCAGAGGATGTTGTTATCATTTGCTTTGCAAAGACTGACCAAATGCAAACAATAAGGGAACAGGTTGATAAACTAAAGAAAATCCAGCCAAAATCTGAAAACATATGGATTGTAACAGACAAATCCATTTCAGCAGATGCCAAAGTATACTCCATAGATGACGACAAATTTACCTTTGCAAACATAATCAATGACCTAATCAGTTTCTTGTCAAACAAGAAACAATCAAAGCTTAAGATCTTTCGGATATAAACAGATTCAAGTCTATGTTTTTTTCCACAATACCTGTCAGCGCATCTAGTTTTTGATAGTCCTTTACAAAAGGAATTATGCCAAGAATTGGCAGTCCGGTGATTTCGTGTAAAGTAGATGGAGCATTTCTTTCTGCAAGACTACCTTTTTCATCAAAGTAATTAATTATCATACCCTTGACTGCAATTCCATATTCTTTGCACATTCTAAATGTCATTACAGTGTGATTCAGTGTACCCAGAGTTGATCGTGTCACAATAATGGTTTCTAGTCCCATCTCTTTTATCATGTCAGCAACAAAAAAATTCCTTGCAATTGGAGTCATGATGCCCCCAATTCCCTCTACAAGCAACATTTGGTGTGCCTTGAGAAGATGCTGAAATCTTTCAGATATTGTTTTCATGTCGATTTCAAGATTTAAGATCTTGGTTGCATCATATGGAGAAGTAGGTACCGGTAGAAACACTGGATTTATCATATCTTCAGTATCGTTTACTTTTGCTGCTTCATGCAATGATATGGCATCAGATGACTTGAATCCAGTTTTATGAGGAGTTCCGCTTGCAATTGGCTTCATCACGCCTACGTCAATACCACGCTTTCTAAGAGACGCAGCAAGTGCAGCAGTGATTGCAGTCTTGCCAACGCCAGTATCAGTACCTGTAACAAAATATGATTTCACAGCAAACAATTGCAGATGTTATTTAATAATTCACCGCATCATTATTAATGCGACAAGTTTAGAGACTCCCACATGCGCAGCTACGTTTGGCATCCATATACTCAGATGAACGAGTGGCCAAACTTTGATGTCATTGTACGAGGAAAAGGAATGTGGCTTTATGACTCTAAAGGAAATCGCCTGCTAGATGGGGTTGCAAGCATGTGGTGCAATGTGTGGGGCCATTCAAGAGATGAGCTAGTAAAATCAATGATAACTCAGACAAGGAAACTGCAGCACTCGTCTCTGTTCAATCTTACAAATGACAAGGCAGAAGAGCTTGCGTCAAAGCTTGTGAGACTGGCACCAGGCATGCACAAGGTGTTTTATTCAGATGATGGCTCTACTGCCATGGAAGTTTCTGCAAAGATGGCCTTGCAGTATTGGCACAATATAGGCGAGAAGAAGAAAACAAAGTTTGTCACACTTGAAAACGGGTATCACGGAGACACTATCGGGGCAATGTCATTAGGATATGTTTCATCGTTTTTTTCAAGATACAAATCTATTTTATTTCCTGTAATCAACACCCCATCTCCCAATAGTTACAGAATTCCAAATGGTTTTACTTTTGAGGAATTTCAAAACCATTGCATAGATAAAATAGAAAAAACATTATCACGAAATGACAACATTGCGGCTTTTGTCATGGAAAGTGGTGCCCAGATAGCTGGAGGCATTACCATATATCCAGATGGTTTTCAGAAAAAGGTTAGCACCCTGTGCAGAAAACACGGTGTTTTATTCATACTAGATGAGATTGCCACAGGTTTTGGAAGGCTTGGTTCCATGATTGAATATCAAAGCCAAGAAAGCAGACCTGACATAGCATCTTTTGGTAAAATGCTAACGGCTGGTTATTTACCACTTGCAGTCACGTTAGCTAACAAGAAAGTCTATGATTCATTTCTAGGACAATATCAAGAAATGAAGCATTTTTTCCATGGACATACTTTTACCGGCAATCCCTTGGCTTGTGCAACTGCAATTACAAACCTTGCACTTTACAAAAAATATAATATTATCTCAAAGATCAAAAAAAGTTCCTTGTATCTTCAAAGACGAATTGATGAGATTTCAGGACTAGATATAGTTGGA
>JBAVVB010000265.1:0-3522 GCA_049697075.1 Nitrosotalea sp. | reverse complement strand
CCATCGTGACCTCAAGAAGTGTTCCATTTCCAAGTGATGTCAGGACAATGTCTTTTGCTCCTGTTATCACTCCTTTTGTCCAAAGGACGTGAATTGCTTCTTTTGGCGCGAGAATTATCTTTTGATGGCATTTTTCCATCTTGCCCAAGATCACTTCTCTTACTATCTCGTTGCCGTTCTTTGAGATGTTTCGTATTGATTTGGTGAGATTCCAAAACTTTGGCTCGTCATCAACTCTTGATACGACCTCCCATACTTTTTCTATTGGTGCGTCAATCTGTACCTTGACCTTGATTTCTACCATATCATTATATTGTCAAAACCACAATAAATTGTCTGAGTATACATTGTAAGACAACATTTTGTTGAGCGAATACTCACTAACAATGTTCATCATTTCATAAATATCAAAAGTCAGAAATACATCTCATGGGGGAGTCAGATATCAACACCAAGAAAAAGACTGCTACTATCACATTTCGATTTGAAGAAGACCTCATACACAAGCTACAACAAGAGGCAAAGGAACATCAGATAAGTACCAACACGCTTGCCACTCAGGCCATGAAAAGATTTCTCGAATGGGACATTTATCAGCCCAGAATAGGACTTGTTAGCCTCAACAAGCCCGTATTTGTCAAAATTTTTGGGGGTTTGAAGGAAAAGGAAGTAGTAGAGATTGCACGTACCATAGGAAAAGATGAGGTAAAAGACATTGCATTATTCATGAAGGGCGATATTGACGTTGGTTCGTTCATGTCATGGTTTGAGATGCAGATGGTGAACTCTTCTGTTCAGGTAAGCCACATGTCTGAAAAAGGAGTGCACACTTTTGTTATGAAACACGATCTTGGAAAAAACTGGTCGTTATATAACAAGACAATTCTTGAGATAATCTTTGACGAACTGTTTCACAAAAAGATAACTGTCAAGTACAACAAAAATACATTTGCACTACGATTTTCTGAATAAATTTTTCTAAATGAAAAAACAAGCAGAAAAAATAGCCCGCTGTTATTTTGGGCTATCTGTGTTGTCCAGAGTTAGGCATTCGTGAAATGTTGTTCCTAGCCGTAGGTGTTCATTCTGTCCTTTATCTTGACATCATATGTTCCCATGATGTACTGGCCTGGTTGGACATTGTGGTATGTACCTGTTAATTTCACTAGGTAGTTGTCCTGCGTGTCTGCCCATACTCCGCTTGGGTCTACTGAGACTACCTTGACTTGTTCAGTAACATATTGCGGGAATAGATTCCAGATGGGCCAAACCATAGTCATCATGACAGCTATGATTGCAAGCATTCCTAACCCGAAAAACATTGGCATCAGATTTCTTGGTGCCTCACGGTCTTCGTGTTTTGATTCTGTCATGGTATTACTTGCACTAGGAAAAATATAATCAGGGCGTATTCAATGTAAGACAAAGTGTGACGCGGGAATATCTAAAATGGTTATTGCTGACAAAGGCTCAAAAAATTAATCTTTGGCAATCTCTTTCCAACTGGTATCTACTTTGGCAACCCACTGGAATTTCTTTTGCAACGCACTGGTGTAGAGTTTTTCCCATTCCAAACCAACTTGATCAGACCATGCCTTGACTACCCTTGGATCGATATAGTTGCGCAACGACGTACCTAGATTGTAATCTCGTGTCTTTTCAGCAAGTTCTATGGTGAGTTTCAGTTTCTCCTCTCGCTGTTTTTGCTTTTCTGCCTGCTTCTCAGTATTAGTAGCAGTCTCCTTGAGTTTCTTTAGTACGTCTCTCTTATTTTGGAGAGATTCCTCAAAACTCTTGGGGATGGTTCTTTTGTGGTTACAGGTTATTGCTGCCTCAAGGTTTGCCAGTTTTGCATGATAAATCTTGATGTTTTCTGACTTGGAATCCAACTTGTCTACCTTCTTCAGATAGCTCCTGACTACATTTGTTGCCAAGTATGTCCTGAATACCTTGGCGGTAAGTCCCTTGACTACGCCACTCAAAAACTCGTTTACATGTCTTGAAGTAATGCCGTCAAATATGAGATCGTCTGGCTTTTTCTTTTCAGTAAATTTTCTCAGGTTTTCATAAAAGTCCTTGTCCTGCTCTCCTACTGGTAATGGTTTTTGCCATCTTACACTGTCTTTTCCAAGAAAGTCAAATTCTATGATACCGGGTTTTAGCTTGATGTGTTCTACACGTAGAGTTGTGGCACCAACAGTGTCTGCCTCATCAGGATCCTTTTCGTCTCCTACTCTCATTGCAGTCTTGTAGATTAGATAACTAACTGTAGCTATACGTCTTACCTTGTCTTCTTTATCTGACATTTTTTTGACTATGGCATCTAACACCTTGTCTATATGCTCTGATAGCTTGGTTGCCTTTTCATATTTCATCTTGTCACGCTCTTGTTTTAGGTCAGAAGTATCAGAGAGCCAAACATACTTTCTTTTCTCTGTAAGCCTGTCCTCCCAGCTTGCAAGCCACATAAAATCAGACTCGTGAATTACCTCGCCCCACTTTCCTGGCGGGACTTTGGCATCTTTTCCAAGATTTAGCGTGACATCTTTTTCAGTGACTTTTGGTTTCCATCGTCCCCTGATTGGGTGATCGCCACGCCCTATGAAAAGGCCAGGTGGTTCTGCCATCCAGTTGGCAACTTCTACCTCCTTGCCATCCATTATTGCCTTTCCGTATACTCCCTTCATCTTTTCCTTGATCTCTTTTCGCGTGACAGCAATCTTCTTTTTTTCCTCTTTTGTTATTGTGAGTTTTGCGTCTTTTTCTTTATCCACAACCTTGAAGGCGTCTGAAAAATCAATATCTGAAAATGCAATTTTCTTGTACTTGTCTTGCAGTACCGTGATAAAATCAGAAAAGAAATTTTTCTGAAAAACAGAATCTTTTACATACGGTGTATCTTTCTTTTTTGCCCACTGATATGCCATCTCTTCTGCATCCAAGCTTAGGGGGACCTTCTCGCCCTTGATCCTAATCGTTATCCCCTTTGACTCAAAAGGGGGAGGGAACGCAATACCATTATGTTGTAATGTCTTCCATTTCATTTTCAATATCACCGCATTTTTTACCTAAATCTGTTGACTTTGACAAAAATTGACTCTCTGACTTATATCAATCTATTCAAAAATAATGTAAAAAATTAATACATTTTTTGAATAATTATACATGTAGTGTTGAAAATATTTTATATGTAGAAAAGATCTAGCTAAAAAGTTCCTTTTTTATATAATTTTCAAACTCGATATCTGTTTTGCTCTTCTTGGCCTCAAGGAACATTATGGCGTCATTACCCACGGGATACCTAGGCAATGGGTTCTCAGAGCTTACTGCATTGATTATGGTTCTTGCTACCTCTTGGGCAGGAGTGCCCATCTCAGACATCATGGTTAAACCAAGCATCACTTTTTCTGTGATATCCTTGTAAACAGAATCTGGTTTTGTGGATTTTTTCAGTGACGCAAACAGGTTGGTCTTGACAACACCTGGTTCTATTATTATTGTCTTGATGTCAAATGGTGCAAG
>JBAVVB010000264.1:0-8148 GCA_049697075.1 Nitrosotalea sp. | reverse complement strand
TACATGATGAAAAAGGAAACTTTAATCTATATTTTGAAATAGATAAATCCTTAATCGATAAGAAACAAAGATTGTTCTTTGAATGTTTGCAGAGACAATATGGCAAATCATATAAACAGGCAAGAATTTTTAGTATGTCTTATGTTGATCCTACAAAAGTATACAGAAGTTGGGTCAAAAAATTAAAAACGAAGAAGGAATTTAATACAAAAATTAGAGAAATATTAGGACTTTGCCTTTATGGTAGATTTTGGCATGAATTAATTGATTCGCCCAAAAAAGAGATGAGCGATTCTGCTCTTGTTGGAAATTACCTTGAAGTTGAAGGTTTTGATTTTAGACCGCATATCTTGAAGATGTCAAAAAAAGAGCTTGAATCAGTATTTGGGCATAAAGTTAACTAGTTCTATTTATGCTTCTTATTGTATTCACTCACAAGTGCTTCTATTACATTGTCCATAGTAGTAAATTCCCCACTTTCTGCTTGTAATTTACCCTGAATCTTTAGGAGTTCTTTGTGTAATTCGTCGTTACTAATACGAATGGTTTTGACCATTATCGGATATGTTGTATATGCTGTATATAGTATTATCACTTTAGGCTCAAGTACGATTGAAAATTAGGAATTGGTGTACTATTGAGATATTGAGCGTAAATGAGAAACTTCTTTTGATTTGATTACTAGCTCTTCTGTACTTTTTGTTTTTAATTCACTTACTGAAGAGCTAAGTTTGGATAATAATTGCGGATTACGTCGTTTCATATTAGATAAAATTGATGAAACTTTTTTCTTCCCCTCACTAGTTAGTTCATAGGTATACTTTGATGCATAATCAGTAATCATTTCTCTTTTTTCTTTAACAAATCCTAGACTGGTTAGAGTATCTATCGCATCTGTAAGATTGTCAGAATATGGTCCATAGTAGTATGATCTAAATTCATAGTTGAAAGGTATCTTTACACCATACTTGAGTATACAGACTTGTTTCTGGAGTCTCTTCCTACCTTCAATCCTATTGTCATTTAGATGTATTAATGTAAGCAATAATGCAAGATCAGGTATTTCCATAAGAAACCCCCCCTAGGTTAGTCATTTATAATTTTCTTCAATGACTTGCTAATAAAGTCTTTATCTACATTTTTCTTCAATTCTTTGTCAACATATACTTTGAGCCTTATTTTTGAACTTATAGCATTAATAATATCGGATTTTGATTTCAATTCAATAGGTTCACCTGATTCATCGTAGTCATCAATATGAATCGGCTTGGGGGTTCTACTCTTCACTACATCGCATATTACCTGATATTTTTTACACTTTACCCTGCTACACAGTTCTAAACTTAAAGAATCTGATAAAGCGTCAGATTCATCCTGAAGGCCCTTCATAAATTCATCAGATATATCAAAATTACTACCAGTCAATTCTGCATCATATTGCATTTCATAAAGTTTGTTATCCCTAACCCATTCAGCTAAATTAGAGCTTAGACCCTTACCATTTTGCAGTCGTTCCAAGAGTTTTTCATCATCCAGTTCAATGAATTTATTAACATCCCTAAATGTAGCGTACATGAATTAATGGCCGCTTTTGTTGCAAGGGTTAGTGACCGCTTTTTTCAGCTACGGTCGTTTCTTATTGAGATACCTACTGTCATTGTATACAGATGCGGGTGTCTTCCATCCAAGCGTCTGGTTCTTTCTCCAGTGATTGTATCTCCTGTCAAACTTTCTCAATTCTTTTCTAAAGTGTGACAGTGAGGAAAACCTTACCTGTGTTACCAGTTCCTGCCAGAGGACGCTGTGGTACCTTTCTATCTTGCCTCTGCCGCGTGGATGGTACGGCCTTCCGTAGACTGGCTTGATGTGATGTTTGGCAAGTTCTTTTTTGAATTCCTTTGCGGTGAACTGTCTTCCATTGTCTAAATAGATCTGCCTTGGAATCCTTCCTTTTTTCAGTGCATGATACAATGCGTTGATTGATTCTTTCCTGCTTTTGTTCAGGTATGCCTTGGATATTATGCGGTATCGCGAGCGGTCGTCCGTAAACCCTGTCACATACACCTTTCCCGTGCCTGAAATGCGGAACTGGAACGTGTCACCCTGCCACATTGAATCGACGTTTCTTCTCTGGAACCGTTTTGATGGATGTGGCTTGGGCTTGATTCTGACAAGCATTCCATGGCGCCTGATAACATTGTGAACGGTTCTCCAATGGCATGAAAGGTTGTATTGATATTTTATTCTCCTAGCTCCCCATGAGGGGTGTTTCTGCTTGAGCTTGATTATTCTCTGCCCAAGTTTTATAGTGATGGAGTTGGTTCCCTTTGGCGGTCCAGGCTTCTTTGACTTGAGTCCATTAATCCCATCTCTTCTGTATGCACTAATCCATCTCCTAAATGTCCTTGCAGGTATGTCATACACTGCACAGATGTCTTTTGCTTCTCTAACATCATCAATGTAAAGAAGAACTGCCCTGATCTTTGTTTCTATGGTTATCTTTCTCATGCACCGGTGGAAGAACCGAATGCATTAGAGTGCCACTAACCCTGTCACGCTTTTGTGCCATTAACTCTTGTACTCTACACTTAAACAAGGAACGAAAATCGGTATCGTTTTCTGCACGTAGAATTAACGCCTTTTCAAGCATTTTCTCTGCTATACGAGAACTTTTGACATGATATACCAAATCATACATACTTTTCCATATAGTAATAAACATTTCAGATGTCACAATCGCCTCATCTTCTTTATCAAGACCTAACTCGCATTCTTCAAGATTTGAACTGTCACCCAATATTCTAAAATTCCTGATGAAGTGATCCAAATCAAGACTATACTTGAGTCCTACATTATGAGCATCACGTAAAAGATAATCTAACTTATCCGCGTCTAATTGACTATTGATTATTCCACTGATAAAAGGATAATCGTGTTTGCCAGTAATTATTTTCTCAACAGCATTTAATGAAATTCCGTAATCTTCCAATACATCCAATTTTCTAATTATAACTCCTGCTATTGTTTCATGACTCATCTTGGAGTATTTTTTTAGAACATAATCTACAACATGTGAGAATGGTCCATGAGCTATGTCATGTAAAAAGCCAGCTGCCATAATATTCTGTCTATTCTGCTTCAAGGTATTAGCTACATCCGTTCTACCGTTCTTGTTTTCAAGGTCTGTCAGCAAGTCTACGATCTTTCCAGCTAAATGCATAACACCCAAAACATGTGAATATCTAGGATGAATTGCACCAGGATAATCCACATACGCCTTTAGTCCCAATTGTCTAATGAACAACATACGTCTTACAGATTTTTCTCTACTGATTTTCATTAACCAGTTTGGCAATTCAATTGATCCATGAATTGGATCAGGAACAGAATTCCCACGAGACATAATGTACTAGAAAAATTTGTGTAGATAAACCAGATCCTAAAAATCTTCTATTCACCATGTAATCATATATGAGAATTGGGAAGTAATCTTCTTTTCCCAAAAATGACTTTGTCTATAACAATTTTATTTGTTATAACAAATTAGATTCATTTTACTATATAAATTGAATCTCATTTGTCAATAAACTGCTCAAGCTCTTCGTTCATATTTTATAATTTTCCACATGTTATCTTCTTGTATGAGAATTTTCTCTAAATGCATAAACATGAATGGTAGTATCATCTCCTCCACCTACATCGCCATCAGTATGGAGTTTATTTATAAAATGGCCCTCTACATTTCTCGCAATTGTTGAAGATGATGCCTTCCTATGTATCCACTTATCAGTATCTTTATTCACATTATGATCTACAAATAATCGTTGTTCTGGATCTTTGGCTATTCCGACATACCATTCTGAATTAGATCCTCCCCTACTAGCGATATGATCTTTTATCTCTTGTATTAGTTCTGACTCTTCAGACATTGAATAAAAAACATTATACAATCATTTAACATGGATCGTGAGCTGATCACTAACCTAAGATAAGCGACGCTTGACCTGTTAATTAGCGACCTAAAATTATTAACTAGTGTTTTAGAATTTCTGGGTGTTCTTTCTCGTATTTATCAGTAAACTCCGAACCTTTGAATATGTAATAGAATTTTATTCTGTTTTCGGTCTCAATACGTTTTCTGTCTTCATCAGTTCCTCGAAAGACTATGGCGATCAGATACGCAACTTGTTGTCCCTCATCTCTGATCGTTTTTATTGCTTTGATTGCTGATTCGCCAGTAGTTATGACATCATCTACTACAACGCATGGTGATTTTATGCAACCTTCAACTATGTTTTTTAGTCCATGTTTTTTTCGTTCCTTTCGAACATAGAATGACCTTATTGGATTGTTTGGGCTTCTGGTCAAACTAAGATGTGAGATTGCAGTAGAAATAGGAATTGCGCCCGATTCCATTCCTCCGACTGATTGAACGTTTCCAATTTTTTCAATTAGGTCAAAGAGTATGTTTGCTGTCATGTTTATTCCCTCAGGATCCCCAGTAAGTCTCCTAAAGTCAAAATAATAATGACTTGGTTTTCCATAGGCAAGTGTAATTGGTACCTCATGATATTCGAATGCTTTTGTTGATTCTATAAGATGACGAAGTTTTTCCTTATTTTTTGAATCAACGTTAAGTAATTCCATCATATTAGCAAATTTCTCCCAAAATTCTTATAATATAAGTCATGTTTACCAAGCCCACAAAAATAGGAGTAGGTGTACTAACTATTAAGCAGTTTTTGACCGCTACTCCCCTTTCCAATCCATCTTTCTCTGGATCCACTGATCTATAAGGACCAGAACTTTACTGGAATTGATCACGGGCGTTGGATTTGATCACACCCAAATAGACTTAACATTGAAGCCATTTTTTCAGGCATAACATTCCTAAACATCTTGATTCGTTCCTGAATTGAATTCCAATTTGTTATGCTAATGTATTCAACCTTCAGGTTCTCAAAATCAGTCTTTAATGGTCGTTCTTCTACTAATGCGATGACCTGTTTGATTGGAACCATCTTATCTGTAAAGATTTTGATGATATCGTTAACCTGAATATCGTTTGCTGAATAGGGAATCAGAAGTGAACACGGGCAAGTCTCAGGTCTTACGAATTGGCTCAGCGCCCCAGAATCTTGCATATCATAGGAATAGAATGGTAGATTTGTCCGCATGGCAACTCCAGTTGCAACGGTTACTAGAGCTGGGTCATCTTCCGTAAAGCCAATTATGCTCTTTGTCTTTGCTATTTCAACATGATACGATACCAGTTTAAGAAGAGTTTCCTTCATGTGAAGAGGAGATTCGAATAACTGTATTGAAAGGTGATTTTCGATCTCTTTTCTGATCGCACAATCATACAAGAACACACCGTGCGCTAATTCATCATTGATAATTGTTCTAAAACTGTTAATGGATTCCTGATCAAACTGCATTAAAATATACTTGCTAAGAGAGAATATATTTCAGATGAAACTAAAATTCCATTACTGACCTTAATTATAATGACTTTTTCTTCCTCTTAATTCCATTGATAAGACTGTTTTATATGTAAAAAATACTCCAAAGCAAGCGCTTTATACACAAATAAAATTTATTTTCTTAATTTCTTAATTAAGTTAAAAGGAAACAATTCACTATTTGATATTGAGCACATTGCAAGAATGGGTTCAAATTCTATTTCCCTAGTAACAAAAGCTTTCATGTATGTAACCTGAGCCCTATGATTTCCATCTAGAAGCATTAACAAACCATCTTTAGAAGTTCCTATGAGTATCAATAGGTGTTTTTTTGCCTTTTCAGAATCAAAATTAATGAACATGGTCCTTTGTTCAGCGAGGTCTTTTTGATATAATTTGAAATATCGTCTATCCACTTCTGAACTAGCCACCAATTGTTGAAGGCTAGGATTCCATTGAAAATCTGCTCTAAATATCCTCTCAGAATAACTAGATAAAGTGGTTTTTCCGTCTTCCAGATTCAGATTTCCCCCGACTTCCAAATTACATCCAGATGGTCGTTGATTGTAAAAAATATGAATTCTATGTTCAAAATCCTCTTTTTCGACTTCTACCCCCCAATTTTCAACAGATGGATCTTTTAAAAAATTCAAAACGGCATGATTCAATTTTGGATCAAATGAAGACTGTGTATCTTCTATTTTGACTAACTTGGTCCATTTCAATAGTATCTAGTATTCTTTTACAACATTTTAACGGAATGGTTATTCACACTTTTTAACAGATATAAATGGAATTATTAGAGTAACGACATGGCAAAATTCGATGGTATTAGAGGACAGGAATTGCTTGAAGTTGAAGACAAGTCCGAAAAAGACAATGAAATTACCTTGATCTTCAAAGACAACAGATTCCTCTTCATCAAACTTGAAAATGGAAAGATGGTAACTACATCAATACCAGAATAATTAGTTGTGTATATGCTTGTAATACAAGCTGATTGCTAATTCCTGAGATTCGGATTGGATCGAACCCGGTCTTTCTTTTCGTACTTTTTCTATGGCGTCCTTTGCAGATAATTTTTGATATTTTACAAGATAGCATGCAAGAATGGTCCCAGTTCTTCCTATTCCAGCTGCGCAGTGAACCATAACTGGTTCGTTATTTTGAATTCTTTCGTGGATAAACTCCACTGCTTGATCAATCTGCTCCATGTCAGGTGCAGAAAAATCTTCTGTTGGTACATGCAAGTACTTGACATCCTTTACCCACGAATCTGGCAAAGATTCTTCTGTCATTGTAACTATTGACCTGACTCCCTGCTTTACCACCCAGTCAATTTCTGAAGGTGTGGTTGGCATTCCACTGCCTGCAAGTTGGTTGCCAAGCAGCCAACTAAAGTTAGTGGGTTTCTTTGTAATTTTGCCATGCATTTTTCTCCAGAGATTTCCGGGTTTGCTCACTGTTAGAGATGATTGCAGTCCATATATTTAGAAACCTAAGGTTAGGGTGAGAATAATAAAAAGGAGTTATGTTGAACCTATCTATTCGGCTAGTTCAGTCCAACCTTTGACGAATATAGAGTTCCTGTACAGTGGTACTGGTTGTCCTGGAGTAAAGTCCATTGGTCTCATCCAGAAGATTGCCTTTGTTGGGCAAACGCCGATGCATGCACCGTCTGAGATGCATCTCTCTGGATAAAATACAAATGCTTTACCTCTCTTCCAGCCTTCTACTGGTTTTACTCTTAGTACGTCTGGGCCTAGTGATGTACAAATCTCTACGCAGAGTGCACATCCTATGCACATTTGTTCGCCGATATCTGGAATAATTCCAACTGGCATGTTCAGTATTACTTTAAATGATCTTAATATAACTTGCTGAAAAGATCGATGTTATAACGGCGTTTGAAAATTTTATAACGGTGTTAGAGTTTGATCAGCTCATTCTAAGAAATTAGAATAAGAAACGATTTTCGGACCGACGTTTTTTTATAATTTGTCAACAACCTGTGATCATGGTAAGCAAAATTCATTGTTCGCACATATTGGTAGAAAAGTTGAGTGTAGCCCAAGAGATCAAAACAAAATTATCAAGCGGCGAGAGCTTTTCAAAACTTGCCCTACAGTATTCCATAGATGTTTCAAAGAAAAAAGGTGGAGACCTGGGCCTTTTTGGAAGAGGTGCCATGGTAAAGGAATTTGAAAAAGCTGCGTTTGCACTAGAAAAGGGACAGATCTCCGATATTGTAAAAACACAGTTTGGATATCACATAATCAAGAGACTGGATTAGATCGGAATAGAGTTTGCTGGAAGCAGTAGTTTGCTTGAATCCCCCAAGAGATTTACAATAATTCCTTCCTTTCCTTGTTCAAGCAGTATTTTCTTGCTGTTTTTTGTCTCAATGAATCGTTTTCCAGTTGGTGACAAAACCCAGCCCTCTTCTTTCTTGTATCTTGCCATGCTTGATATGACAATATAGGATTTTGTGACACGGGTAATGCTTGCAAGCAGCACAATGATTGAGGCTACCACCTTTCCAACATCTTTTTTGTGATGTAGTATATTGAAAAGGCCATTGACTGAATCTATTATGACCAGCACTTGAGACGTGCTTGCCTTGACCAGTATCTCTGTCAGTATGTCGCTGATTGTATCTTTAGAGGGCTGATACAAAGTGAGATTG
>JBAVVB010000263.1:0-1784 GCA_049697075.1 Nitrosotalea sp. | reverse complement strand
CTTTCCAAGATTAAACTTTCCATAGTCTTCTCTTGCAGACGATCGCATAACTGACTTAATGAAAGCAGAATGGTTTGCAACAAAGTTAAGATATCCTGATTGGTGGACGTTTACTGCTGATACGAATACGCCCTTGTGCTTTTGGTATTCATTTGCGATAATCTCTGCTATTTCCGATGGCCTTTTTTTGAGTAGTTTTGCCAGCAAAAATCCAATATTACAGCTTACATCCCCAAATTCAGGTTGCGATGCTTCTGATACATCAAACTCCACCATCGGATAACCCAGATCATTTGAAATTTTTTGTATGTTAGATCGAATTTCATCGAAGAGAAGTCTTAGTGTCATAATATCATTTCACTAAAAGTTTTAGTTCAATCTTTTCAAGCGCTTCTATTATTCCATCTCCCGCATGACCTGGAACTGTAATTGTGGCATGAGATTTTACATCATCAGTGGCATTTCCTAATGCCACACTTATACCAGCTAGTCCAAAAAGAGGCACGTCTGTTTCACTGTCACCTATTGCAATAACATCTTGTTTTGTGGCTGAGAACATCTTCATAACCTCAAGAAATCCATTTGCCTTGTTAACCCCTTTTGAATTAATATGATAAGCATACATACTATCAGATAATTGCACGTTAAGATTATTTTCAGCTATAATCTTTTTTCCTACATTGACATCAAAATTTCTTTCAAGAACCACTTCAGTGATGCGCGGAAAAACAGGTTTTTCAACTGCTTCAGGAATCTTGGTTTTAATGAATTGAAATGCCTTTAGACATTCCTGTTTGTTTCCAATTAACCTGTTTTCATCTGGTCCAGATGTAATAATTCCACCATTTTCTCCTACTGCTATCCTTGTAGTACCACCAAATACAGAGAGAACATAGGCCTCAATGGATGATCTTCCAGTCACGTAAATTACTTTATGGCCGAGTTTTACTAGATAACGCAGAGCTGCAAGTGCGTCAAGATCAACTCTTCCCCCTTTGTTATCCGTAATGGTGCCGTCTATATCCACCGCATATATCTTGGGTTTCAATCAAATCACGTAATGATTCCCGGGCATAATAACTGTAATAGACAATTCCATTCTATGGTATCATCTGCAAGGTATAATCATCAAGTCTTTCCCTTGAATTGGAAAAACACTTCCTTTCTTGTTCCTTCCTGATCCCACGCAGCAACTTTGTATCTGCCAGAAATTCTCCATTGTTTTGTGTCAAACTTTAGGACAGTAGAATATGTTCCCTTTTGAGAATTAATGTATTGATCTGCACTAAAGACTTCCTTCTCGGACGGATCTAAAACTGTCACATGGACTGTCTGTTTAGGAGTAAGTGTCTCATAATCTACTTTTAATTTCATATATTCGCCTTCATTGTAGATCGGCTTGTCTATGTTTAATGTAATTTTATTAGTCACGGTTTGAGTCATTGATTGTTAGAATTTAAAATTATGTACTGCTGCATGAAGACAGATTTGGAATACGGCTAGCTAAAATATTTGCGTCTGGTTTTGTTAATTTATGACCAGAAAAGGATCAGTGGCTGAAATTTTCAGCAAAGCATTGTATCACGATAATCCAGACCGCTATTTTGTAGGTTATCTTGACTTTAATATAGTCAAGGAAGCTACGTTAACAGAATTTCTCAAGATCTCTGAGAACTTTGAGACAATACCTGCTACAAGGATCTTCTACATAAAGAAAGAAGACAGGATATTATACCACAAATTAAATAATAAAAAAGATCCCAAGTACTCAGAATGTTTTTGAG
>JBAVVB010000262.1:0-5369 GCA_049697075.1 Nitrosotalea sp. | reverse complement strand
CGGTATAGTAAGCTGGTGGGTATACAACAGACAGACGAAGACTTCTAATTCGCAGGACTATATTTTGCACAGGATTGAGGATCTGGAGGAGAACCACGACGCAATATTGAAAAAACTGGCCGATTTTGATGATAAACATGAATCAACTCTTGACGCAATGAAAGAATTACATCAAAAAGTCGATTCACTCATACGCCAAGATGACGAGTCATAAGAAGCCTAACTTGATAACAGGGTAATTTTTAAAATGTGAGGCTATAGATCTTGAAAATACGTAGTTGACTTCGTATCTCTTTATTTCATTTTCATGATAATAACTATGGGGGCTGAAAATTTGTAACTTTTTTTTAAATAGCCGAAATGCGCTTAAAATACCGAAGAAAACCCAACTCCAGACACAAAAGTACCAAAGCATATGCTTGGTACTGCGGGTTTTCTTCTTTGTTATGTGGCATAATGGTTTTTAAAATTTTTGTTATTTTACCCAAAATTAAAAACTCTCTTTTTGTTATTTGCAGCAATCAATAACTACCAAATGCAATCGCTAGCAATTTTGACAAATGTTAAAACAAATATTTTTGGCAAAATCTTGCCAAATACATCTGATCCATAAATTAAAAGTTTTTTTACAATTGCTTATATAACGGTAAATTGATTCGCAATTATTGAATATTAGACTTGATGGACTTTTACTGCTTCTAGTCATACTTGGTTCTGCCATAGCAGTTCCGGCATTTGCGCAGGTTGCCAATTCACAAAACGTCACTAATACTACAATGCCAAGTTCCGGTCCTCGTAATTTGCCACTTCCTCCTTCCTTGATGGGTAATTCTACAGTTTCGTCAGCAACAACAGCTGCAGTAACAGTTACCACTGACAAATCATCCTATAACGATGGAGATACGGTAAAGATATCTGGTACCACAGCAAGTTATCTTGGTGATACTCCTCTTACACTTATTCTAAGAAGTCCGGTTGGAAACATAGTCAAAGTAGATCAAATCACAGTGGGATCAGACAAAACATTTTCTTCTAGCGCAGTTGCTACGGGGGCTCTGTGGGTATCAGCTGGAACATATACAATATCTGTTCAATATGGTTCTCCAAGTGATACTGCTACGACAACATTCCAATTCTCAGGTTCTTCTGTTGCCCCGTCGGGCCCAAGTACTATTCCAGTTGATGGTACAAGCTATTCGATAAGTTACACTATAACAAATGGTAAAGTTACTGATATCAAAGCAGATCCAGCATCCAAGTCTTTGACGGTGTCAATTCAGACTACAGGTGACGGCTTACTGACAATCACAATGCCTAGAGCATTAATTGATGCAACAAACTCCGACGGCAGTGTTGCTAAATTCGTAGTACTAAACGATGGCCAGGAAAATACTCAAGCCAATGAGACCATGACTACAAGCACTGATAGAACACTTGCAATTCCATTCAAGAATGGAACACAACAAATAGAAATAATCGGTACATTCGTAATTCCAGAATTTGGTCCAATCGCAGTCATGGTACTTGCAATTGCAGTAGTATCCATAATTGCAATCTCAAAAAAGACAGGGCTTGGATTCCCATCAAGATATTAGATCCAAGACAAGAGATCTGATATCTACAGCAACACTATATAGTACACCTGAAAGAGAAAATTGTGGAAAATTTACTGACTAATGACGAAATTGTTTGGCTCTGTAAGTTCTTGGAAGGAAAAGGTAGCAACGACGAAATTATAATGAAAATAGTCACTATCACAACTAAACTTCAAAAGATGCAGCGTAGATAATGTTTCCAACATAATCTTTCTGATTCGAGTTCGAGATTCTGGTTTAGGATATAAATCAGGCTAATCAAACTATTATGAAATGGAAGGTCCCGCAAACATTTTGTATCGAGAAGCACAAACCTTTTCACATTCTTTTGTTTGGCTAGTTGTTCTTTGCATCACCTTTGGCAGTGTTTATTTTGCGTTACCGCCACTCTTTGAGCTGACCGGAGATAGAGTTCCTACAACTACGATAGTAGTTGCATCATCTATTTTCTTGGCAATCGGGTTCATCTTGCCAGTGCTATTGCTTACAATTAAACTCAGAATTCAAGTGCGTGATGACGGCTTGTACATAAGGGTCATACCGTTCCAGTCTTCGTTCAAAAAGATCTCACTTGAAGATCTACAAAATTGTGAATCCTATGAACAAAAGGAGAAGGAAGAAAATAAACTAGGCCTAAGGTATGCACTTTCAAAAAAAGCATATTCTCTTGGAGGTAAGCGTGGAATAAAACTAGAATTCAAAAATGGTCAAACAATAATGCTAGAATCAAAACGTCAAGAGAAAATCATTCAAGCTATAAAGGATGTAAGTAACAAGAACATCTAGTACTGAAGAACACTGTATGATACTTGGCTTAAGATAGTATGTTTCAACTCGCGCCTCAAACTTTATTACAATTGGCTCAATGCATAATGTGTGAATGAAGCATACGTTCTGCTAAATGTGGATTATAAAAAACAAAATAACATAATAGAGCAAGCAAAAAAGCTTCCCACCATAAAATCTGTAAAAACCACCTATGGCATATATGATATTATAATCATACTTGAATCAAATAACATGCAAGAAATTAAGCAAACAATAGATGTAGACTTGCATAATATAGACGGCATAAACAACCTCACCTCACTTATCTCTATTAACTAAGTTGGTTCAAGAATATGAAATAATTGTAGTTGGGGGAGGTCCTGCGGGGTTGAGCGCAGGAATTTTTATTGCAAGACAAAAAGTATCCTGTCTGCTAATATCAAAAGATCTAGGAGGTCAGATGAATCTAATTCCAAAGCTTGAGAACTATCCGGGAACGTTAATGTCAAGTGGACCACTGCTTGCAAAAACATTAGAAAGCCAATATCTTTCGTTCAACGGTGAAATAGTTTACGATACTGTAGAAATGATGGAAGAAACTGAATCTGGGATGAGAGTCAAGACAAATAGGTCTGAATATGTGGCAAAATCTATAGTTCTTGCTCCTGGCAAAGTGCCAAATAATTTGGGTGTAGAAAACGAATCTACCTTTTCAAATAAAGGGGTCCATTACTGCACAAAATGCGATGCTCCGTTTTACCAAGGTAGGGTAACAGCTACTGTGGGTGTTGGCGGATATCTCTTGGAGTCTGGGATCTTGCTTTCAAGGATGGCATCAAAAGTATACTTGATTTACAAGGGAGGCGCATTAGGTGGAGACAAAGATATGATTGCATCTATTGAAAAGAAAGAGAATGTACAACTAGTGCCACAATCATCAATCAAGGCTATTTCTGGAAAGAACACTCTTCAATCAATCCTAGTTCTAGACAACTCGGGTAAGGAGACCACTTTACAAGTGGATGGTTTATTCATTGAGATGGGTTCCAAGATAAACTTGGATTTTGTAAAACATCTGGTAAAAATTAACACAAAGGGAGAAATTGAGGTATCTGAAGGAAATACCACTTTACATCCCGCGATATTTGCCGCAGGTGATGCAACCAATATACCGTACAAACAGATTGTGGCAGCATGTGCAGGTGGTGCAACCGCTGGACTCTCTGCATTCAATTACATAGAGCGCCTAAAGGGAAAGCCGGGGATTCGTGCCGATTGGAAGAAGACTATTGGAGATACAGTGTTTCACTACTGAATTCTTGTTTTATATATTATTTAACAGGACAGGTCGATCATAAGTCAGGCAAAGTTTTTGATCTTTTTGTTATCAAAAATACTCGCATCTTCTTATCTTTTCATAATGCGTACTTGTAGAAGGAACTGTGGTCTTATTAGTGCCTGTCAAGCCAGACCATGTCGCGCTTATCATGTCTTGACTTGACCACAGTTTCGTTTTTCATTATTTATCTTAACACTAATGCTATAGTATGTGATAATAGTCTAAATGTCATGCAGATGGTGTTTTATCAGGACTAATAGACCTGCTTTAACTTGAATATCAATTACGTAAAATGCTAGAGTTCTTATGTAACTGCCCTTTATTGAAAACCATGTCAGCAGACAGGGAAATGCATCCAGCAGTATGCTCGGATTGCAAGAAAGAGACACAGGTTCCTTTCAAACCAATGGAAGGTAAACCAGTGTATTGTCGTGAATGTTTACCCAAACATCGTACACAAAGAAGATTTTAGGCTGAAATACGCTTAAATCAATTTTTTACTTTTAGTTGATTACCGAAGGTATTATCTATTTCATATGTCTGTGTATAGTTGGTCAAGTTGTCAAACAACAGATCTTTAGACTATGATTCTATATGTGAAAAGGTACTGAATCTTGATTCAACAATACGATTTGTAGGTGTGATAAATGAGAGAGGAAAACTCCTCTCAGGAGGTTTACGCGAAGGATTAAAGTCTCTTGAGGATCCCAAGGATGACGAAATGCTCTTTACAGAGGCTGCTCTGCGGGCACGGATGAGACAAGAGTTTGACAGTCAATTAGGGAAAGTCAGGTTTGCAATGTCACTTAGAGACAAAGTAATCATCATGAGTTTTCCAATCAATGACCATGATATATTGTATGTATCTGCAAATACTGATTTAGATCATGGCAAAATTTCAATGAAGATACTGGGAATGCTTTGTTAGGAATTCACTGGTAATGTTTTACAATGGGAAGGCAGTTGTCTATTATCCTGAGGACTTCTGAGCGAACTACGTTTTTATCAATTGAAATCCATACTGTGTTCTTGCCTAGTGTAAATGCGATTGTCTGAACTTTTTCGCGTTCTTCCCAGAGGAATTTCACATTTCCAAGCTGCTTGTTAAACTGTGTTGCCATGCCCCTTTGGGTTGCAAGATGAGAAAATTTGTTTTTTGTATTTTTTGTGTTAAGTAGAGGCTTCAAGTCAGTTCTTCTCACATGAGCAATCAACCAGCCATTGCTATTTATGATGCCTGCAAATCTAACATAATGACTCATCTCAGTTATTCTCTCTGCAATCTCTTGTGCTTCCACTTTATTCAATACAACAACTCTAAATGTTTGATATTTAACTATTAAGAAAAATAGTACTGAGAATCACCATGCGTGTTTTAGCATCAAAAATTCGTATCATAAGTTAATAGCTTTCAATTTTTTCATTATCCATTCTCTACTCTCTGAAATTCTCCAGTAAACTTTATCACTCTCGAAGTATGTTATACATTACGGATTACGCCTCTCTGTTTGAAAAGGTAATGGCAATAGACCCAAAGATTCGTTTTGCTACAATATTTGATATGGGAGGAAAAGTACTATTCAGCCGTCATAGAAAGGGCGTGGAAAATCTTCTCTCTCCTGAAGAAAGTCAAAAATCGCTTCAGCTTGCCATAAATGCTTGGAAAT
>JBAVVB010000261.1:0-6034 GCA_049697075.1 Nitrosotalea sp. | reverse complement strand
GCGCGTAAACACATCCAAGGGCAACCCAATCAAGGAAATTGAAAAGGCCATCAAAGTTGCAATAGGCTACTCTGATGAACTAAAAAAGGCGATTAATTCAAAAATTAAAGGTGTCTAGATGAAATTTTGCCCCAAGTGTGAAGCTAGGCTTAAGCTAGCTGACTCAGAGGCTGAATTTGTATGTCCTAAATGTAACTATAGCGAGAAAGGCACCAAGGCAAAAAAGAAGGCAAAGGCAGAGGACCGCTCTACAATTAACATACTTGATGAAAAAGAGAAAAAAGAAACTTTGCCTGTCATAAAAATTGAATGTACAAAATGTGGCAACAATGAAGCCGTATGGTGGATGCTTCAGACCAGAAGTGCAGATGAGCCAACTACACAATTCTATCGCTGCGTAAGTTGCAGCTATACATGGCGAAATTACGCATAAAGATTCTGCCAAGTTTACGGTTCGTGATCATACTGCTGAAAGTTATTGTAACATAACCTGACAGAACCTTTAACTTGAACATGCTAGACATGTGAATAAGTTTGGTATTTTCTGCAAAGACCGGAGGCTCTGATGAATGGAAAGCAGTAATATCTGCTATCTCAACCTTGGTAGAAGAAGCAACCTTTGAGGCAACAGGCGAAGGAATTGCTTTCCGGGGAATGGATCCTTCTCATGTTGCATTAATTGATATTACATGGCCCAATTCTGCATTTGAAAAATATGTTTGCGATGCAGATGTAAAGTTTGGTGTAAGAATTGACGAGTTTGCCAAGTTAATCAAGAGAGCTGACAAAAAAGAAAACATAGAGATCAGCATTTCAGAGGAAAAATTACTACTTGTTACTATTGGAAAAAATAAGAAATACAAAATGAGGCTCATAGAAAGTTCTGCAACAGATACTCCTTTGCCAAAAATTACCTATAGCGCAAAGGTTGCTGTGACTTCAACTGAATTTGATAGAATACTAGGTGACATTCAGGTGGTTTCTGAATATCTCTCAATCACTGCCAGCTCCAGCAAGGCAGAATTTTCTGGCAGGGGTGACTCGGGTGAGGCAGTGATCACACTAGAGAAGGGAATGCCTGAGATGCCAGAAATTGAAGTCAAAGAAGACAGTACGGCAACTTATAGTCTTGACTATCTTAACAGCATTGTAAAAGCGGTAGGATCTGCAGCTGGTACGGTTGTATGTGAATACTCTACCAAAATGCCACTTCGACTAGAGTTTAAGGTTGCAAATATAGGTAGAATTCATTTCTATCTGGCTCCAAGAGTTGAAAGTTAAAAGCATTTTAAGGATATTATAGTCAGGTATACTGGTTTGAAGCTAGTCCTAAAGTTTGGTGGAACATCAATTGCTTCTGCAGCAAACATTCGAAATGTAGCCAACTTGATAAAATCCCTCTCAAAAGAAAACAAGATAATTCCAGTTTTTTCAGCAATGAGCGGCATTACAGACGACCTGATTAGGATAACAAATCACATCAAAGACAGGAACACAGAAGCTGCCAATTCTCTGGCAAAAAAAATTATCAAGATGCACATGGACATTTCTCACCAATGTGTGAAAAATCCAAAAATCCGAAAGGACCTAGTAAGCAAAATGAGAGCTGACCTCGATGAGCTTGAGGAATTACTACATGGCATGTTGCTCCTTGGGGAAGTAACTCCGCGATCTTCTGACTATTTGATTTCCTTTGGAGAAAGATTATCAGTTAATCTGATTGCCTTTACATTAAATGACATGGGCGTCAAGGCAGTACCGCTTGCAGGAAAAGATGCTGGAATTATCACCGATTCAAATTTTGGTGAAGCAAAACCGCTAATGGATACAACAAGACTGCATGTATCACATAAAATTGAAAGTCTTTCACAGAAGAAGATAATGCCAGTAATAGGAGGTTTTGCCGGCGCGGATCAGCATGGTAACATAACTACATTTGGCAGAGGAGGATCTGACTATACTGCCACAATAATTGCATCCAGCATAAAGGCCGATGAAGTGTGGCTGATGAGTGACGTGGATGGATTGATGACAACAGACCCAAAGATTGTAAAAAATGCCAAACTGATCAAAGAAGTATCATATGTTGAAGCCATGGAGATGGCTCTATTTGGAGCAAAACAAATTCATCCAAGAGCCCTTGAACCATTAGTTGCAAAAAAAATCACGCTACGAATCCGAAATACATTTAACATAAAAAATCCCGGTACGCTTGTAACAGCAGATCCACAAGCCCACACACAAGAGACAGTAAAGTGTGTAAGTGCAATAAGGCACACGGGACTAATTGATGTACGAGGAGGAAGCATGGTAGGTGCTCCAGGTACTGCAGCTACAATATTTTCCACTCTTGCAAAAGCTGGAGTCAATGTAATGATGATCTCTCAGAGTCCATCAGAATCAAGCATATCAATTATTGTAAAAAAGAATGACATGGACAAAGCCGTTAACGCACTTGAGATGAATCTGCTTGGCAAAATAATCAAAAAAGTAGACGTTACTGTAGATGTATCCATTATAGCACTAATTGGATCTGGAATGAGAGGAATAGCTGGTGTTGCCTCAAAGGTATTTACTGCAGTAGCAAAAAGGGGCGTAAACGTAATAATGATTGCACAAGGCTCATCTGAACTCAACATTGCTTTTGTTGTCAAGGATTCTGACTGTAATGTGGCAGTACAGGCATTGCACGATGAATTTGATTTGGCAAAAACTTAGGCACATTTTACTGAAAAGCATATTTATGCTGAACAGGCATCTTGAAGCACTATGAACAGGTTAATTGTTGCAGTAATTATTGCAGCTGCTGTCGGTATCATATTTTCGATTCCTTTGTTATCTAATAATTTAGCTACTGCGGGAACTATAAAAAAAATACAATTTACTCAAACCCTGACATCATCCCAGGACCCCGGACTGGGACACAGCGATGAACAGCTTGCAATGATACTGTTGCCAAACAATGGAACTCTTTACACTGGCACGTTAACATACACTGCAAGCGAGCCTGTTCAGGTTGTAGTTCTTCATCAAATTGATAAAAGCGACTCAAAAGGCCAGCCTGTGTGGACAGTTGACAATAACACAATTTACGCTGAAACCATAATTGATTCAGATTCAAATGGTGGAACTCTTGATTTTGCAGGATCGGCAATTGGATTTCATTCTCCAAACTCGACTCAATTTACGGTAACAGCAAGCCTTGATGGATGGATAAGGGGCACAACGCCAGAGTTTCTGCAAAATAACACCCAAGTTATTTCTCAAAACAATCTGAAATCATCCAGGGCAGAAATTTCGGTAAACATGCCACTGCACAAGGGACTGTACAATGGAAGTCCAGTTTACTATATCATAACTGATTCAAGCGACAGCATGGAAGCCAGTCAAATATCTGCCGAACAAAACTGGAAGGTGCAACAATCTCCTCTTTTGGCCCAAGCGCCACAAAAATTGCTCAGCAAGATGTATGTATTTACAAATGGAATAACCGGGAATGGTACACAGAAATATCAAGATGAAGTCTTTTCAGATATACCGTCTGATACAAGCTATACGCCAGTCAGCCTGGTAATTCAGGCTACATGGAGTCCAGGAAAAACCCCGCAAGTTCTAAACTCTACAAAAGATATTCTTGATGCAAATACAACAGGCGCACTAACACTAACCAACACTGGCGATATAGTCAACACTCCGCAAATAGTTTGGCCAGGAGGCCAGCTGGCTGTCAGAAATAATACGGAACTATCTGATCAAACAGCCTACGCCGGAAGCCAGGTACTCAATTTAGATACTGCAAGCAAGTCTGTCACATTTGTAGCCCATCGGGGATGGGGTCCTGATGGAAAGACAGTTTATTATATAATTACAAGCGGCACACCTGACGGTCCTGCAAAAATGATGGGACTGGAAAACACGCCAGCATTGTCGTTATTGTCGTCTGCTGCAAGAAATCTTTACAATTTTGCCAATGGTATCAAGAGCGGCGGGTCATTTGGCTTTCAAGAAGGAATTTCTAATGCGCAGCTTGGAGATGTCAATTATTCTCCCATCTGCAACATATCGATGGTAACGTGGACAAATCCTCAAAATGCAACATTGTTACAAAACATGAATGACATTAACTTTGAAGAATCTCAGGGAACAATTACCGTACAGCCCGCACAAGTACTCAATAACAACTACATGATTGATTGCCCCATCATTGAGATTCCAAAAAGCAGTCCATGACAACGGATAAATTTCTCTAAAAAATTCTTAATGTTGATGACTGGTAAATTATACATTGTAGGCGTAGGACCGGGTCATCACGACCACATGACTTTTCGAGCTAAACAAGTAATTGAAGAAAGTAATACAATTGTAGGATACGAAACATATGTCAATTTGGTAGAAGATCTCATTGAAGGAAAGGAAGTTCACAGATATGCCATGACACAGGAAGTTGAGCGCGCTCATCAATGCATCGAGCTTGCAAAGGCAGGCAAGATAGTTTCTCTTGTCTCAAGCGGGGATCCAGGCATTTATGGCATGGCAGGCTTGATTTACGAAGTTCTAGCCGAAGAAGGCTGGGACAGAAAAACTGGCCTATACGTTGAGATAATCCCAGGAGTTTCCTCTCTTAACTCATGTGCAGCACTAGTTGGCTCGCCACTCATGACTGATTTTGCAGTAGTTAGTATGAGTGACTTGCTTGTACCTTGGGAGATTATAA
This sequence comes from Nitrosotalea sp., assembly GCA_049697075.1. Taxonomy (GTDB): domain Archaea; phylum Thermoproteota; class Nitrososphaeria; order Nitrososphaerales; family Nitrosopumilaceae; genus Nitrosotalea. The sequence goes on along the minus strand of JBAVVB010000261.1, from coordinate 1,320 downwards.
TAAAAAGAGTTGAAGCTGCAGCACAGGGAGATTTTGTAATTGTGATATACAATCCTGCAAGCAAGAAAAGAATTCACCAACTACAAGACGCAAGAAAAATCCTGCTAAAATATCGAACCCCAAACACTCCAGTAGCCATAGTCAAGGGGGCATACAGAGAATCACAAGAAGTTGTTTTGACTGATCTTGAAAACATGGAAAGTCATCAAGACAAGCTAGGAATGATTACTACTGTGATAATAGGCAACTCTTCTACGTACAGATACAAGGACATGATGGTAAACCCCCGTGGATACACATCAAAATACAATATCGCAGAACCTCAGGCACGCTAAAGATAACATGATGCCAATCCAGGTGGGACTCACCTTACCGCAAGGGTGGCTAGATGAATTTCCTACAAAGAATTCTCATGAGCAATTCCTCTTTTCCAAAAATGTTGCGCTAAAGGCTGAAAGTCTTGGCTATGCTGCAGGATATGTTTATGATCATTTCATTCCATACTATGGAAACAACAGCGGTGGGCCATTTTTTGAAGCCTATACTCTGCTTTCCGCTATTGCATCTGTCACATCAAAATTAAGGATTGGCCAAGTGGTGACATGTAATTCTTACAGGCACCCATCTCTTCTTGCCAAAATGACATCAACAATTGATGCAATTAGCAACGGCAGGCTTGAGTTTGGCATCGGCGCAGGGTGGTTTGAATACGAGTATAATTCCTATGGTTACAAATTTTACAATGCCGCAGCAAGAATAGAACAACTTAACGAATCCCTGACAATCATTAAAAAAATGTGGCAAAACAAGAGATCAAGTTTTAAAGGCAAACACTATTCGATCAAAAATGCAATTTGTAACCCAAAACCCATGCAAGATCCCCATCCTCCCGTAATGGTGGGCGGTGCTGGAAGCAAGCTGATGGAGGTCGTGGCAAGACATGCCACAAGATACAATCACCCATTTGGCACGCCAGAGATATTGCAGGAAAAGATCAACCTGCTAAAGACAAAATGCAAGCTAGTAAAGCGAGACTGCAAAGAGATTGAAAACTCTGTTCTTTTACGGGTACTTGTAGGCAAAGACAGTGATGACGTAAAAAAAATCATTTCAGGACTAAAAAAGAAAAATGAATCAATAGCAGAGTTTCTTCTTCGCTCAAAAGACAGTATTGCTCTTGGCACTCCAGAAGAGGTGGCTTTATACCTTGGACGCTATCAGAAAATTGGCATTAATTACTTTATAGTTAATTTTGTAGGCCTGTCAAAATCACTTGATATGCTTTCAACATTTTCTAAAAAAGTTATTCCACTTCTTAGG
>JBAVVB010000260.1:0-2414 GCA_049697075.1 Nitrosotalea sp. | reverse complement strand
TCCTCCTGTAATGGTATATGGAATTGTGAAACTTGTCCCATTTACCATAATTGTATCTGCAGGTGGTGTAAGAGTAGATATTTCTCCGAACGCTTTGATTTGGTATTGTAGTATAGTAGCTGCAATTATCAATACTAAAACCAAGGCCAGAATATTCACGATAAACGTGTGGGTAATTCGCTCTTATAAAAACTATATTGCCATTGGAATTATTTTTTTTGTAAAATTGACCTAATGAAAGTTATTGAATATCGAATTGCAGTGTTGGTATATGTTGTTACTAGATCAAATCACTACCAAATAGATTGCAAGTGAAAACTGAACTTTTTTCCAAAAAACACTCTAAAGGTTTACGTACAAGAATTACCAAACCATGTTTGATGAAATCATTTTTCTGCTTGTACGCTATTCCAATTTTACTTGTTATATTGATAGCCACATTACATGTCTTGCCTGCAAATGCACAGCTTGGCGGCAGTACGGTTCAGCAGATACAACAAAATGGAATAATAATGCAGTTCAACTATTATCCGTCAAGTCCAGTCATTAATGATTATACGAATTTAACATTCAATGTCATAAACGCAACCACTGACAAGCCCCTGCAAAATTTTATTGCCTCAGCTACAGTTAGCAATGTTGTAAATTTTACCGGTGGAAGCGGCTACTATAACTTTAGCAGCATAAATGTATCAAATGGAACTTTCTCTGTAAGTTATGCATTCCCAAATGACGGGCTCTTTCCAGTATTTTTGCGCGTAAATTATCCCACCTCAATTTATGGGCCAAACAGCCCAATCGCTATTGGCGAGTTCAAGGTTTTTGTGCCTGTACAAAACCCAATCTCAAGTAACGACAACACACTCATCTATGTCGGTATCGCCATTGCTGCAGCAGGTGCTGGGGCAGGCATAGTGATAATGCAAAAAAGAAAACCCAAAAATATTTAAGGTACTTTTTGTGCCTTACCAAAAACTTTTGTCAGGAAATAAAATCAAGCACAATTCTTGGTACTATCTAGTGTGAACACTGGCAATCTATGAGCTTTGTATCAAAGGTACAATCATGTGGCCCTTCTGATTTGGCATCTGTTGGAATCTTTTCCATGCATTCATCATGGCGGCCTTTTTTGCAAAACCAACAAATATGTACAGAATTTTCAGGGTCCATTGCAGTTTTCCTAAAATACTGTAACATCTCCTGGCGCAGGAGAATGGTCATTTACGTCCTTGTGAAACTCTACAAATTCCTTGTGGTCTACATCTTGATGTATCCTTAGCTCTTCTAAATTTTCAAACACATTGCTACAAAGATAGCATTTGGGCTTGTGCTGGTCTACCATTGAGAGCACCATAAAATAATAATCTTGTACAGGTGTAATTGAAGGTTCTGTCAAATCTACGGTTGATCATGTCAAGGTAATTATATCATAACCATGCCTTTTTGCTCTACAACGCAGTCGTGTAGGAGTTGTACGCGATAAAATCAATTACACAAAGTTACACGCCAGATCACAGGCTTTGTTCCATGATGGAAACCTTCCGTGATATGGTGAACCACTGCATCAGGATAGGTTTAGAGAACAACGTTTCCACATTGAAGAAACTTTCATTGTTATCATATCATTCATTGGACAAGTTTCAGATCCAGTCAAAATACAAACTTACCGCAATGTCACAAGCCTGTGGAAGATTATCACAGATGAAGCGTTCGATTAAGAAAGGTATAAAAACAAAATCGCCTTTTGTATCAAAACCGTATCTAGTCTCATGCTATGGATTTAGGATAAATGGAATGTTGCTCTCATTTCCTGTTGCCAACAGGGAGTTTGTCAATATCGTACTCAATTCACATACTTTGGATAAACTCTCAGAAGGAATACAGCCAAGGTCTTTTACAATCACGGTATCATCATTGTCAATCTCTGTACGAAAGGAGGTAGAAGAGATCATTGCTGAAAATGTCATGGGGGTAGACAGGAACCTACGAAATGTCACCGTCTCTACACCACATGGACCAATAATGTACAAGACCGGAAAATTGCTATCAATCAAGGAAAACACCATGCACGTGATTGCTGCATTTAGAAGAAATGATAGAAGAGTCAAAAACAAGTTCTACTCGCAGAAAAGAAACAGAAGATCAAGAAGAGTCCAACAGTTCTTGCACAAGATATCAAAAGATATTGTATCAAGAGCAGTAGAGTCAAGATCAATGATTGTACTTGAAGATATCAAAGGTATACGAAAACTGTACCGAAAGGGAAACGGTCAGGGAAAAAAATTCAGAAGAAAATTAAACTCTTGGTCGTTTTACGAATTGCAAAGACAAATACAATACAAGGCAAATTGGCGGGGAGTTCCTGTACAGTTTGTAGATCCAAGACGCACCAGCCAGCTCTGTCCAATATGCGG
>JBAVVB010000259.1:0-4456 GCA_049697075.1 Nitrosotalea sp. | reverse complement strand
CATGTGTATATGCGGAATTTCCAGGCGGGCTTTGTTCTGGTGCACTTTGGGCATAGATTGGCAATATCAATTGTCCTGCAAGAAATATCACAATCAATAGAATTGTTTTGTGAATCATATCAATATGTCTCCAGTTCTCCCTCAATAATTCTGCCGTCCTTTATTGTTACTACTTTGTCAACTTCGCCAAATTGTGGTCTGTCATGTGTAACTATGATGAAAGTTTGGTTAAGTTTTCTGTTCAATGATTTTAAAAGTTGTACTATGGTCTCTGCCGATATCGAGTCCAAGCTCCCAGTTGGCTCATCAGCTAGAACAATAGCTGGCTTGTTTATCAAGGCTCGTGTGATGGCAACCCTTTGAGCTTGGCCTCCAGACACTTTATTTCCAAACTTTTTAAGTTGTGATTCAAGTCCAACTGTTTTAAGAAGTGTCTTTGCCTCTTCCTCTGCACCTCCTAGTGAACCGTGAATCTTTCTTGGCAAAACAACGTTCTCAAGAACTGTCAAGTCATTCAATAGATTTGCGAATTGGAATATGAATCCAAGCTTTGAATTTCTAAACGATGCAAGTTGATTATCATTTAGAGTTGAGGTGTCCACTCCATCAATAATTACCTCGCCTTTTGTTGGTCTATCAAGTAGGCCTATCATGTTAAGCAGTGTCGATTTGCCAGAACCTGAGCTTCCTACTAGTAACATAAACTCGCCTCTTCTTACATTGAAATTGACGTTTTGTAGTGCCCTAACTGAGGTTTCGCCTTCACCGTATATCTTCTCTAGATTGCGAACTTCTAGTACGTTGTCAGGCAGTTCGCATTGCCTCCACTGGTTGTAGTTGTGTAGCCTTGAATGCAGGATATATCGACGCTATAATGGTAAGTGTAAATGCCAAGATGTCAGTTTGAATCAGGCCTGGCCAGTTGTATGAGACCTCCAAAGCCAGACTTCCATTGAATGTCATGTGGGTATCTTTTGCATAAGTGGTATAAGCTATTGCCAAAGCTGTTCCTAGAAGGACACCTAAACTGCCTATCACTATTCCCTGAAAGATAAATACTATTAGGATATCTTTTCTCTTGGCACCGATTGCCCTTAGTACACCAATATCACGCGTCTTGTTTGCTACTTGCATCATCTGGATTGTTACAACACCAAAGGCAGACGAGACCATTCCGAAAAGTCCAACTAGATTAATTAATGCAATGCCTGACTTGAAACCGCTTAGTTGTACTTCTGCTGCTTGTTGTATTGTCTGAGCTTTGAAATCATCGGCAGTTGATGGAAACGCGTCAAGGAAAAGTTGCTTTGTATCATTTGCCTTTGTTGGATCATTTAGTTTGACAAGAATTTCAGACGTTTGTCCTGGCCTTTGTATCATTTCCCGCATTGTATCAATGTTGATTATTGCACCGTTATCATAGCCGTTATTTCCAGCCGTCTCAGATGTTCCAACAATCACAAATCTTTTGAGTACATCGTTACCAAATTGATCATGAACTTTTAGCTTTACAGTATCGCCAATCTTTGGATATCCAAGGTCCCGGTCAACAAGTATCCCTAAAACTATCGAGTCCCTTGTTGAAACGTATTGGCCTTTTACAGCTTTGTATAGCGTAGATGCTTGCTCATCCCAAAATGGATTGACCCCGACCATAGTAAATGGAACATTATAGTCCTGAACTAGTTGACCATCTACGGTTGCGTTAATAGAATATACGCTTGTAAACAATCTTGGCGTTGCTGCTTGAACCCACGGAATTCTATCAAGCCAGTTTATCAACTCAAAATCATTTCTTGTGATAAAATCTCCTTTTTTTGTAATGTAGACATTTCCGTAATGATAGTTGACTAAATCTCTGACAATGGCATCATACAGACCCTGAAAGATTACTGAATTTACCGAAACTACTAGTATGGCAATAGCAATTGCAAGGCAGGCAGCAATCAGGCTGCCCCTCTTTCGTGTGATAAATCTGATGCCTATCTGGGCTCTATAATCCACGATCGATCAAGAAATAGTCGTATATTTAATATTTTGTCATGTTTTTATTTGAGAACAAGACAATTATATATACAAGATGTTCTAAATTGAAAGAATAAGGAGAGGGGGGTATAGAGAATGGACAAATTAGACATGGAGATCCTGTCACGTTTGCTAAATAACTGCAGGACACCTGATAGCCAGATAGGCAAAGAGCTTGAAGTCTCAGGAGTAGCTGTGAAATCTAGAATTCAGAAAATGATAAAACAAAAAATCATTGAGCAGTTCACATTAAAAATTGAGCCGCCAGTTTTTGGTTACAGTGTACTATATTTCGTTGTAATAGGAAAAAAACTTGACTATATTTTAGACAAGATGCGACTTGTTGGAGAGCCGTTCTTTGTTGTTCCATGCGTGGGAGGAATTACTGTATGCAGTATTGTGGTAAAAGAAAATCCAGAGCACGCAATGGAGATTGCAAAAAATATTCTAAGAGATGTCAGGGTTCTTAGCATATTTGAAGCAAAAAATCCAGAGATAAGATCTGATTTGACAAAGACTGACATTGAGATAATGGATATCTTGTTAACGGACCCGCGATTAAAGATAGAGGAGATTGCCAAGCTCTCTGGCTTTTCCACAAAAACAATAGCAAGATCACTTGACAAGCTGCAAAACGACGAGGCAATTCTATTTACTTTGATTTACAATCCAAGAAAAATGGGAAAATATATTCCGTTTGCAGTTCTTGCCACAGTTAACGGAGACATCAAGACAACATTATCCAAACTAGAAAAAAAGTTTGCTGATTTATTTTTGCAAAAGCCATTTGTACACCAAAACCAAATAGTGCTCTTTTTTTATAGTGATGATATCTACAAGATTGATGAGCTAAGCCAGATAGTTCACGAAGTTGATGGGATACAATCAACTGATCTTTTCATTCCAAAAGAGATTACCTTTATACAGAAATGGATAAAAAATGCCATAACGCATGCAAAGAAATCAAAGAGACTGCACGTGGTTCCCGAGATACGTTCATAAAATATCCAGTTGTTATTTCATTTGATGCGAAAGAAAATTTTCAAGGGAAAAATTCTTTCTCTTAATGTTTACAAATTATCACTTGGAGGACGCAAAGTAACAAGAGAAGTAATTGAGCATCCAGGCGCTGCTGCCATGCTTGCAATAGAAAATGGCAAGTTGCTGCTTGTAAAACAACACAGGTTTCCTCATGGATTTGTGCTTGAGATTCCTGCAGGAACGCTAAACAAGGGCGAAAGTCCACAAAAATGCGCATTCCGGGAGCTAAAAGAAGAGACGGGCTATGAGGCAAAGAAGATGACCCCGCTTGTCAAGTACTATCCTTCAATCGGATACAACACTGAGGTAATTCATTGCTTTGTGGCATCTGGAATCAAAAAGGTGTCAGGGCTAAAACTTGACGAGGATGAGATAATATCAGTAGTAAAGATTGATTTTAGCAAAGTGCTAAAGATGGTCTTGTCAGGAAAGATTGCCGACTCTAAAACAATTTGTGCAGTGCTAACATATGCAATGAAAAAGAAGATCTACGTATAGACTGGCTTTACCAGATCTGCAATATCAGCCCAGCATCTTGCAAGTTTTTCAAGTGTGTATACCAAGTCCAAAAATTGTATCGATACTTGTTTTTTTGGCTCCGATGAACGTATGTCAGAAATTTTCTTTTGATAGTTTCTAAATGACTTGATAGCTTCTATTGCAAGCAATCGATTGTTTTCGATAAATGAGGTAATTGCTTTGTCATGTATCTTTTCAATCTCTACTGCCAAGAGATGAAGCTTCTTTGCATCTGTTTTGGATCCGCCCAGTTCCGGTATTGAATTTGCAAGCTCTACAATTGTATCACCTGCACTTTCCATCAGGTTTGCTGCAATTCTATAATCCAAGATGTCAATGTTTCCCAGATTGAATGCAGTTGCAAGCTTCTTGTCTACCATTGCGCTGCGAATCAGCCTGACAAGCAAAAAATATTGTCTGTCAATTTCATCATCCCTGCTTGGAATTGTCTGCAGTACTGTCTTGTCATCGGATGTGAGCGAGTTTATTGTATCACGAAACAGGCCAAGCGCAATTGAGCTCATTCTCTTTAGGATCTTGTCAGGGCTAAGGGTTGTAGCATCCAAGAGAAATTGCACGTTGACATTTGTGGCATCTTCGTCAACAATTTCCATACCAACAAGTCTGCGCATAAGGCCACGAATTCTTTCTCGGTCTCCAACTGAGATTGCAGATTTTCCTTTTATCTTGATTATATCATATCCCAGAAGATAAGCACCCGTAATGTCTGCACTGATATTTTCCTCCTTGGATACTGGATACTGTATCACTACTTCTTTTGGTACTCTGCTGCTTCCAGTCAGGGTAATTGATATGCTGTTTACTCCTGTCTCAATTTCTACCTCGTCGCTTTTTTAAAGTTTTTTTTATT
>JBAVVB010000258.1:0-3030 GCA_049697075.1 Nitrosotalea sp. | reverse complement strand
TGGAGTACATTGGAGTCTCAAGTCTTGTCAGAGTTTTTTTCTTGATGAATCCTACTGTCATGATATCTGCACGAAATATTGAATGAAGCAGCCAATCAAAGGCAACCTTTACTTTTTTCTCATTTGTAGGCAGATGTGACCAGTAAAACAGTCTCCACAAAAGCCAAGCTTGGAATCCATGCACTTTTCTTCCATTGATTAATGCTACGCCTGTACATTTTCCAATCGTGGCCATGACTCCCTTGTTTTTATAATCAAACATTTTCATTGAGTCTTCTTGGCCGTATATTTCAGCAGCAAGATTTTCCGATACAATTTTTGCCTGCCTTATTGCAATTTGAGCCGTAGTTGGATAAATTGTTCCATTGAGAGGATCTACCAAGTGTGCACAATCTCCAAGCGCAAATATGTTTGGATATTCTTTGAGCCTGAGATACTGGTCAACTACTACGCGGCCAGAGCTACCATGTTCACACTTGAGTGAAGATATTAGAGGATCTACTATGACTCCGCCTGCCCACACAAAAGTTGCGCACGGGATAATTGTATTATCGCTAAGTAAGACGTGATCTTCTCCTGCATCAACTGCTTTTGTATTTGTTATTACTTCGATTCCAGACTTTCGTACATATTGTAGCGCAAACTCTCCAAGATCATCTCCGACTTCTGGCAGGATTCCATTTCTTGCTGAAACTATTATGACACGTATATTCTTTAAATCGATATTTTTATAAAAGTTTTTCACCGCGTCATGCAAGAAATGATTCATCTCTGTTGCAATTTCTATTCCTGCAAATCCTCCTCCTACTACAACAAATCGTAATAGCTGTTCTTGCAGTATCTTGTCTCTTTCTTGGTCTGCACACTCTAGTACACTGATCATGTGGTTTCTAATTGCAATGGCATCCTCTAATGTCTTGATTGTGAAAGCAAATTCTTCAATGTTTATATTTCCAAAAAAGTTATCCTTACTTCCCATTGCAAGAATGAGATAATCATATTCAAACGTGGTTTCTTTCTGGTCAAATATTCTAATTACTGATACTGCTTTACGTTCTAGGTCAATTGAAAGAATTCTTGCATGGCAAAAGTTTGCCGTCTTACAAAAAGTTCTGATTGGAGTAGAGATATCGCTTGGATGAAGCATCCCAGATGAAATCTCAGGTAACATTGGTGTGAATAGAAAAAAGTTATTTTGACTGATCAAAGTTATTTCTGCATTGTTACCGAATTTGTTTTGAATTTCTCGTAGTACGTTACTTCCAGCAAAACCCCCTCCAAGTATTAGGATCTTTGTCTTATGTGGCATTTTTGAGCTAAACTTGCGTATCATTTTTCTATACCACTTGGTGCCTAAATCTAAAAACTGAAATCTGAGCTAAACGCATTTCTATTTTCAAACTATATTGCAGAAGTCACTAAATCTGTAGCTTTACTGAGATGAACAAACTACCTAGAATTTGCTCTCATGACTATCTTCAACTTGATTGAATTGGTCAATTATTTCTCATGTAATTAACACTTCTTCACAATTCTATCTATTTTTAATAATTTTTGTCATTGAAATGATATGACGCTAGGATATGTCATGTCACTGTTAGTACTAGGATTATTCTCCTTGACTATTGTTCCCGTATATGCTGAAGTGACATCGTTACACACTGATAGAACGTTATATGCCACAGATATGAGCATGTATTTTACAGGTACGGTCAACCAAACGAGCTCTCAAATAGTGAATCTTGAGATTAATGATCCTTATGGTAAACTTGTCCTGATCACAGGTAATGCTTCTGAGCCCAATGGTGGTTTTCAGATAACCGTTAATACTGATGATCCTAGCCAATTCTCACTTGCGGGAACATATAGTGCGACAGCGTTTGTTAATGATGAATCTGAAGGCAAGACGGTGCTTTTTGATTTTTCTCCAAATGGATCACCCATAGTTCACCAGACGCCAGTAACCCAAAATAATACTAAACTATCTCAAAACACTAATGAAAGTAATGTCTCGCTGCAAAACTCTAATCAGCAACATGAGTATGTATTGCATGAAGGTATGTCTATTAATGACACGCTGACTTTGACTACAGTTAATTCCGAGTATGCAGATTCGGAACAATATCAAAACGGTTATGATTTTAAAAATATTCTCTATCCCTTAATGGTTATTTGTGGAGCGGGTATAGTGGGATTTATCTTATATCGGAAAAAGATTGGTGTTAAATCTGGAATGACCACAAGTCATGGATCTTCATCAGTTCTATCGGGTATGGATGACGCCAAAGAAGATTATGCACTAGTTATTCTAAAAAACAGGTTGGCCAAAGGCGAGATTACAATTGAAGAATTCAAGGTACTAAAGGACACTCTAAGCGAATCTTAAGGTATGAGCGTAAAAGAATCTAATTTTGCTAATTGTGCATCTATCTGGGTCGAGTTCTCGTTGCCATAAGATATGAGTATTCGATCATTCTGTTTTATGACATAATTGCTAATATCTTGGACTTGATGGTGGTTTATGAAGAACTTGAGGCTATACTTGTCGTCTGTACAAAAGGCGCGTTTGTCCGGGAATGTAAAACAATTGTCAGTTAACCCTATGTTTAATGAGTTATACAGGAAACCAAGGGTTACATTGGCCGCATGCATGTGAATTGTTTCTCCATTCTCCTTTTCAAAATCGATATATGCGTTTTTTACCTGATATACAGTAGACGAATAATCAAACTGTTGACCGTAAATCATGGTTAGTATTCCTGCTTGTATGTTTACATTTCCAAGTGGGCCTGCTCCTGGAGGAAGACCTTGTGGTACTACTTGGGTAGATAATATATAAAAATTGTAACTTGAAATGGCAAGAACTGCTACTACGCCAGCTAATACTCCTATTCCAATTGCCTTGTACTTGAATTGCTGTTTCTGACGTTTTTCGTAAAAGCTTTCACGTTCCTGCTCGCGCTCTTCTCTTTCTTTTTTGCCCATTTAACGATAAACGTCAAAATTCTACCCTAATTAACTATATCTGAT
>JBAVVB010000257.1:0-1923 GCA_049697075.1 Nitrosotalea sp. | reverse complement strand
CATGTTGCAATGATATTTCCAAGAAGTGATCCTTAGCTGTTTCTATCAAACTGATTTTGTAATGTAATCAAAATGGTCTGGAATTATGCCCAACCCTCAAATAATTAATAAAAAAAGTTAAGGTTTTTTGTATTCGTCTTTTGTCAGCCTGAGAATAATCTTCTCTCCAACACCCCAAATCTCAGATGTGTGGAATATCCTAGAGCCGGTAAGACCCTCGGTTACTTCGATTGATTCAAGCTCGTTTGTGTCTTTGTTCATGTGAAGTCGTTTTACCTTTCCAACCTTTTTGCCGTCAATATCAACCACAGTTATGTCGGTTCTTATTGGTGCTGAGGAAAGTAAGACAGATTCTTCAGTAAATCTATCCACGTAATCTCGTGACAGAAAGTAGTCCTTGCCAAATCCTTCGTGGACTGTGACCCCTACCACTTCTAGCGTATCAGAGTTTATGTGTACGTGCTTTACCTTACCGTATGCTATTCCTTCTCTGTCGATGACTTTTTTTCCTTTAAACTCGTCTGCCTTTATCTGATTTCTATTAAATTCTAGCGAGGTTGCCATACACGGGAGTTGCCAAGTCAGTTTATTGAATCAGGTATCAGAGTTTTCAATCTAATGGGTTAAATTCTTTATAACAGAAATTAGACCTATGAAGTTCGATGAGGGGCCGCTTACTTGCATGCTAGCCACAACAGGAAGAAAGACCGGAAAAAAACATGTCGTAGAGCTCAGAGCTGTATTTCATGATGGCAAGTTCTATTTTTCAAGAAGAAATCCAGATAGCGATTGGCTAAAAAATGCAATTGCGACCCCACTAGTCAAGATAACGGTAAGCGATACAACCTTTCCAGGTTATGCATCGCTGGTCAAGGACGAAGAATTGACAAAAAAGATATCCCGTATGAAATATTCTGACAGGCGAGCCGAGGATTCAAGAATAGTGCTTGAAGTTATCCCATGTGAATGATTGTGGTAGTACCCCGTCGTTCATATTCTTGACCATCTTTTGTTTCAATCACTATTACAGTAAATGATATGACATCTCGGTGATGGCATTTTTGGGCATCCATATTTAGGTGCAAATCCAACATTTCAAACTCCTGCGCTGCATCACTTGGTTCGTCAATTGTGACAGGACTTGTGGAACTTGTGAGAAATCTCTTTTCCTTTTGGTGCCAGCCTAGTTTTACTTTGGAGCCATCTCTTCCAACTGCTTTGATGTTGATATCTACCATGCCAGGCTTTGCAAGTGTATATCCAGATGCATTGTTTACAAAGACCCCAATCTGAAAAGGATAGCCCGCTGTGTTTTCTGCCATTTTCTGAATCCCATCATTCATCACGACGTCAACTGCTTTGATGGTGGTTGCAACTTTGGCAATCCATTCATTTGTGCGTTCCACTATTGCATGTATTCGATCCCTTCTTTTTTTGTCCTCATCTGGTGGAAGTTTGTAATAATCTACCCATGCAAGATAGTCGCCGCTAATGTCCTTGATGAACTGTATGCATGTTACCTTATAGTCTTCAACGCTTGAAGCTCTTTCTGAGCCCTCATCATGCGGAACCCCATCTTTGTCAAGTGGAAGCATGAGTAAATAATAGAAAGCCGGTAATTAAGTAAACTCAATAAATATATGAGAAAATTTCTTGTTTGTAATTATGAGCTTTTCCTCAATTACTGCAGAACTTAGAACCGAACTTGGATCAAACATGCCACAGATCAGAGTCCTTTTGAAAAAAAATCCAGCGATGGCATTTACTATAATAAATGAGACTGCCTCAAAAGTAGGGAAAAAACATGACATAGTTCTTTCATTAAATTTTCCTCAAAGAGGAAAGATTGAGGATTTTGAATCGTATGGAACAGAGAATATTGGAATGGTCTTTCAGCGAAATAGTAGGAATTTTTCAATTGCT
>JBAVVB010000256.1:0-8547 GCA_049697075.1 Nitrosotalea sp. | reverse complement strand
GTTATCATTTAATCTGATAAGGCGTGGAACCTTCCACATTATGTTGCCTTCCTTGTATTGTGAATCCCATTCTATTGTGGTAGACCCTGCTATGCTGCTGCCTCCTCCTACCCCACTTGGATCTTTTTTATGCCCAAACATTTACAGCTCACTTTTTACCTTTCTTGTTATTATCATTTCTATTGATTCCTACTTTGTCACCAATATGTTTTCAACAGATTCAAGCCTCTGCTTCCAGGCGTGTTTGAAGTCATCTAACATTGGACTGATTTTGGCAGCAATTGCTTGCGCAGTTGATGCGCCAGAGGTATATTCAGTCAATGACCCTGTAACTGTGGAGGAGATTTGTTCAGCACTATTGACAAAATTATAATCATATTCGTATAGTTTGTTTAACGTATTTTCATCGATTCTTATGCTAGGTGATATGCCTGCGGAGCCTTGCTGGGAGTGAAGCACCTCTCCTGAAACTTGTTGTATCTGTGAAATGATTGATCCAACTGAAGTCAGGCTAGTAAAATCGCCCTTGTCAGACATTGCTTTTCTCAATGTTTCCAATTTGCTTTTTGACTCGTCAAGTTTGTCAAAAACTTGTTTTCGTAATAACTCATCTGCCGCTCTAATATCTTCTAGTTTGCGGTATTCTTTGAGTGCGGGTATTGCAAGCTGCAGCTTTTTGAGAAAGCCACGGCTTTGGTCTACTTTTTCTCTAAGGTCTGGATTATTTCCTGACATGTATGTTTCCCATATGTAATTACATCGCTTAAGGATTGCGTAACTAATGTAATGTTGTTTACTTTACAAAGATATGTCGTGGGTTTCTAAACTACGATTATTCCGTTGGAGATGAGCCACTGGATTCCTTTTACAAAGTCGTCATCAGATATTTGTCCGTCTGCCCACCACCCTGCATTAGTTTTAATCCATGCTGGAATTGGCGGTGTTCCAGATGTTGTGTTGGAACTGCCTGACTGTGTGGGTATTTGTATTATTCCATGTTGTATGAGATATTGAAGACCTTGGACGAATTGGCTGTCTGCAATCTGTCCTTGTGACCACCACTTGGCATTGTTTTTGACCCATGCTGGAATTACTGTGGTTTGAGTCCCGTTAGACTGTGCAGGTGTTGTAGTTGAATTGGTACTTGCTGTTGAATTGGCACTTGTAGAGTTGGTACTTGAAGTTGATCCTCCTCCGAGATTAACAGTAAATGTTGCAGTCTCTGGTGGTATTGGTTGGAAAACTATTCCGTCTACTTCCACAATCACTTGATATGTTGCAGCATCAGGTAATTGACATGGAATTGTAATTGATCCTTCGGCTGTATGCAATATTTGGGTACCGCAGATCTGGTTACTTCCTTCCATCACTGCTACTTTGTAGTCTATGTGTTGTTGTACTGCATGAGTTGATTTGTTGATAAAGCTTATCAGAAGATTTGTTGCGCCGCCAGGGGTTGGATTTGCAGGATCTGTTGCAAAGCCAACATCAATGGTTCCACCGCTTGTTGGTTTGATGACTTGATCTGCATAAGCTGGTATTATCATGACTGTTACAATCACTAAAAATCCAAAATACATCGATAGTTTTCCCTTGGGACCAAAACCTGTGCCTCTCATGTGTTACCTTGTTGTAGACTATATATAAAAAAACTGGAACAAGGATACGCATTCCTTTTAAATTTTGGTGTTAGGTATCTGGAACTGAAAAGATTCAAAAATTCAGAAGTTTTTCTTTATTTGTGCATGAACAATAAATGATTATTAAAAATTTTAAGCAGCTTGCAACAACTGGCAACAAAAAATTGGCATTATCGATAATTGAGCGGGGCATTTCTGGCGCCTTGCCAAATAGTCATCTGGAAAAGATTGTAAAACAAAACTCTCTCCAAGTAGGAAGAAAAAAGATGCCACTTGAGGGATATAGACGGATCTATCTAGTTGCTATTGGAAAATCGGCAGACTTGATGGCAAGTACTGTGGATTCGTTAACTAGGATTCATGGGGGAATGGTGGTAATTCCAAGCAAGACTCACTCTTTGATTAGGAAAAAAAAATTCGCCTTAATACGATCCGACCATCCTGTTCCTACAGTAAAAAGTATCGTGGCTGCCAAGAAAATAGTTGCATTCCTCAAGTTATTGGAGAAAACAGACCTTGTGATCTTTCTAATCTCTGGCGGTGCGTCTTCGCTAGTATCTCTGCCCGATGGAATATCACTGCAAGATAAGCAACGCGTGACTCGTCTCCTGTTAAGATCTGGCGCAAACATACGTGAGATAAACTGTGTAAGAAAACATCTGTCCAAAGTAAAAGGTGGAAGACTGGTAGAATCACTCCGGTGTAACGCTGTATCGCTTGTAATGTCAGATGTAGTGGGAGATGATCTGTCTGTGATCGCATCTGGGATCACATATTGTGATAACTCTACTTTTTGTGATGCAAAAAAAGTTCTAATAAAATACAATCTCAAAAATCTAGTTCCAAAGTCAGTCTGGACAAGAATTATTCTTGGAACAAAAGGTGTAATACCTGAAACTCTAAAAAAACCCAAGATCCAAAATTACGTTATCCATTCTAACCGAAACTGTGTTGATCTCATGAAAACTCGTGCACAAAAACTTGGATTTGTCACACGCGCAATCTATTCTGTAGAAGGCAATGTGGGTGACGCAGCATCTGAAATTTCAAAACATGTTCCAAGATCTCAAAACTTTTGTCTTGTCTTTGGAGGTGAGACCACTGTTGCAGTAAAAGGGAAAGGAAAAGGTGGGCGAAATCAGGAACTAGTCTTGAATCTGTTGAAGAAATTAAAGGCGCGTGATGAGAAAATGACTATTGTATCTGTAGGGACTGATGGAATAGATGGAAACACTTGTGCTGCAGGCGCCATTGCAGATTCTTTCATGTCACTAGAGTCTATCAACAAATATCTCAATGATAATAATTCATATCACTACTTTAAGAAATACGGTGGATTGATCTTTACAGGATCGACTCACACAAATCTTATGGATATTGGTTTGGTGCTACTTCAAAAGTAGTGGAGCTGCCATGTTTTGATCTGATTCGATCAGATGATACTTGACCTGCAGCCCTCTTTGATCTATTAATTGCTGGATGAATCTAGTTTTAGAAATTATGAATGGATCACTGACAATTTTATTTTCTGCAAGATGTTCAAACATGGGCTTTAGATCAAGCATGACATTTACAATATCATCATTTTTTATTATGTATCTGCCAATTCCCCAGAAGATGCCAACATGCAGTGCAATGTATTTTGACTGCTTTGTAGACACAATGCCATAGTAATTTTCTGCGTGAACTCTTGCCTGTTCTACTTGCGTCTCACTGTTTTTGATTATCCATGAGATCGTTTTTGCATTTCCGTCAAAATAGTATGTGTGATCCATATGTCAATCAAAAAGGCGTTGATTGTCTATATATTTTGAATATACAACTGAATAACAAAAATAAAAATCTGTGTTCGTGCTAGAAGCTAATTCCTTTTTCACAAACATGGTAGACGAGTTGGTAGAGTTCTCAGCATATGATCCAGAGCTCGCTGAAGGGCTCAAATGGATCGACGGTGAAGCTCAAAAACGAGGAATCACTTTCTATGAAATGGTTTTTCATGTTCTTCACAGATATGATGTTGATACGCGCGCAAAGGACTGGCTTTTAAAAAGAAATTAATATTAACTTTTAATGATAATGTCTGAAAATTGTCCAGAAAATCTTTAGATTATCTGGAGTATTTCTTGGTGCAGAAAAGAAATTCAATACTGTCATCAGTTAATTTCTTGATTCGTATGATACTGACAAATTTGTATGTGAAACTGACAGAAATGTGAGCGCAATTTAATACTTTATTTTACAAATGTTATTTTATTATGAGTGAATTAATTCGAAAAATCCTAGTGCCCTTGGACGGTTCTGAAAGCTCGCATCGATCTTTGAAGCATGCATTAGATCTGGCAAAACAATGCAAGGCTGCAATTATTGGCTTGCATGTAATTACCAATATGAGCGTCTTAACTGCAGTTCATGCAACGACATTAAGTGAGGACAAATGGCCTACTGAAGTAAAAAAGATCATGGCAGATGCCAAGGCGATTGTTACATCTGAGATCCCTTACGAAGGTATTGTTATTGGTGGAGAGGATGCAGGTTACGATATTGCCATTTTTTCTGATAGCCCACATAATGGGATAGATTTGATAGTGATGGGTCATAAAGGATCAAATTTTATCAAGGAAGCAATTCTTGGCAGCACAACAAACCTTGTTTTACACAAATCAAAAACTCCATTGCTTGTGATAAAGTAGGACGGCATGAGCGAGCAGCCAAAGACATTTTTTAGTTTCTTGTTCTTTCAGATTGATTCCAAATGGCGCTGGATGGAAGATCTTGCAAAAGACGAATCTGCAAAGGAGGTAGAAAACATTCTAAAAAATTCCAAGATTTCTTACAAATCATATTCCACCCTTGGACTGCGTGATGATGCAGAATTTTTGTTGTGGTTTAAATCAGAATCTGTCGAAAAAATACAGGATACGGTATCCAAATTATATCTGACGGTTTTTGGAAAATATGTCATTCTAAGGCATGCCTACCTTTCATGTACAAGACCGTCAGTCTACACGAAAAATCCTACAACCCGCGGCTGGTCTGAAGGGGAAAAACAAAAAAAGTATGCAATAGTATTTCCGTTTATCAAGACAAGGCAGTGGTACCTTCTTTCGCTTGAAAAACGAAAAGAGATGATGGCAGAGCACATCGCGGTAGGACGAAAACATCTAGAAGTAACCCTGAACACAACATACTCTTTTGGAATCCATGACCAAGATTTTATGCTTGCACATGAGACTGATGACTTGGGCAAGTTCCAGGAACTGATAATGGATCTGCGGGAGACTAGGGTCAGCGAATACATCAAGGTTGATACGCCAATGATTGTCTGTGTAAAAAAAGACCTTATCCCATTGATAAGAAGCCTAGGATGATGGTCAAGAAAATACCTGTACAATCAAGTTTGATTTTGCACTTTTTATCTAGGTCATTGCTGAACAAATATCGCTGAACACGTTTGGATTGTATTGTCCGGCATACATCTTGACGCTCTTGTCGCGCGGAATGACTTTGCAAATTACCTGTGGAATGAGAAAATCAGCCATAACATACACGCCTATGAGTAAACATCCAACTACGACAATAATGCCAAATGGTATCTTCATAGCTTGGCAGTGTAGTGGGCCTGTATAATAATCATTTAATCAATTTCCAATTTATGTGTCAGATTGTTGCTTGCCTTTTTTCAATAGGTACGTATTCGCAACCTGAGGGTCCGCAATACTTTCCTACATAAACCGCCTTTGGTCTGTAGAGCATAGGTTTTGGCTGGGCTTCTGCAAATTTTTCTTCAATGATGTGTGCCGTCCATCCAGCAGCTCTTGAAATTGCAAAGATTGGAGTGTTAAGGTCCATTGGTATGCCTAGCATATAGTATGTTGATGCGCTGTAGAGGTCTACATTTGGAAAAATATCTGACCCCTTTACTTTTTTCATCTCTTCTTCTGTTACGTCCTCTACTTTTTTTGTTATTTTATACCATGGCTGTCCTGTCTTCTCTGATAGTCTGCGAGAAAGCTCTCTCAAGACTTCAGCTCTTGGATCAAATGTCTTGTACACTGCATGGCCCATCCCCATTATCCTTTCGCCTTTTGCAAGTTTTTCTTTTATCTTGGACTCGGCTCTGTCTTCGGTTTGAATATCTAAAAGCATCTTCATGACCTGAAAGTTTGCTCCTCCGTGGAGCTCGCCGCTAAGTGCACCTATTGCAGCACCAACTGCTGCATACATGTGAGCCCGAGTTGAGGCCACTTCTCTTGCGGCAAAGGTAGATGCGTTAAAACTGTGCTCTGCATGTAAAATCAAACATATGTCAAAAATTCTTGCAACCTCCGGATCTGGCTCCTTTCCAGTTAGCATGTAGAGAAAATTTCCGGCATGGCCTAACTTTTTTGAAGGCCTAACAACGTCCTTGTCATTTCTAATCCTGTCCCAATATGCTATGATTATTGGAATCTTTGAGATTAGGTCTATTGCCCTGTTGTAATTTGCCTTGTGGTCGTCTCCTTTTTCCTTGTCGTAGAAGGCTAGTTCTGATATACGCGACTGGATGACATCCATTGGATTTGCTGTCTTGGGAATATTTTTTAGATTTTTTTCAATGTTTTCTGGTATGTCCCTTGTTTCAACCAGTTTGCTTGCAAAGTCCTCTAATGTCTTATCCGTTGGAAGGTCGTCATTGAGGAGTAGACAGGCTGTTTCCTCAAAATTTGATTTTTTTACCAGGTCTAAAATGTCATATCCACGATAGATTAGTTTTCCATTGATGCCATCTATTGCGCAAATTTTTGTATCTGCAACTTCAATATTTCGAAGTCCTATGTTCTTTGTTTCCATTAGGTACCATTGTGTCAAATGTGTATTAAAAATCTACTATACCCTACATCTTGTCTAAATGAGAAAATAATTGCGATTTTGGATAAAAAATAGCGGAAAATTAAGCACTTGGTCTAATCTCGCAACTCTGTAGCATATAGCAAAATTCCAAAAGGACTGGATGAAATGGTTCCATTAGAAGAGGATTTCATCAAACTAGTTGATAGTTTCGTGGTTGAAACGCGGGATCAGAAAATCTTGGATGAAATATCACAACTTGACAGGGAGTCAAGACTACTTGGAATCTCGTTTTATGACATGTATTGCATGGTTTTGCAAGATGAGACAAAGCACAAAATTTTGGTTTCAGAATTCAAACACTATATGGGCCTGAAAAAACCAGCTACTTTTGTAGCTTGAATCAATTATTGAAACTAGATCGTTTTTGATTTAAATGAGGGTGGTTCTGACCTGTAAATTCTATGGCAAGAACCAAAGTTGTTTGTATTTCTCACAAAGAAGATGCCGATGGGATAGGTGCCGCATCGCTAATCAGGCAAGCTTTTGGTGGTGATACCAGACTAGTTGACTATCCGGGTCTTATGATAGAACTTGAACAATTGCGTAACGACGACTCGCTAAAAACGGTATACATATGCGATTTGGGTCTTAGTAAAACAAACCAAGATCAATTCGTTGAACTCCTAAAGGCATTGAGGAAAAAACGCGTCTCAGTGACATACATTGATCATCATGATCTAGAAGACGGCATAAAGAAAAAAATCAAGGCCTTAAAAGTCAAATTGATTCACACGGTAAACGAATGTACTACAGTTCAAGTCTATAACGCATTCAAGTCAAGACTAAACGACCACAGCTCTCTGATTGCTGCCTGCTCTGCAGTCACAGATTACATGGAAGACAGACCCTTGGGCTCTAAACTACTTCAAAGGTTTGACAGGCAATTTATCTTACTTGAGGCAACAGTTCTTACATTTACTATCGTTAGTCATCAAAAAGACAATGATTACTTGTTGTATTTAGTAGATGAGCTTAGCCAATTAAAATATCCACATGATATTCCAAATACTTTCGAGTTTGCACGCATACAAGCAGAAAGAATCTCAGGTGTAATTCAAAAGGTAAAAGATAACATGAAGAAAATGAAGAACTTGGCTTACATGGAAGTTACAGATTCTGGTGCAAGCATGGTAGTTAATTTCGTCTTGGGTATGTCAGGAAAAGACGTTGGAGTGTCATACAAATTCAGAGAAGAAAAAGGGATTTATGCTGTTTCTATTCGTGGTTCAAGATCATGCAAATTACATCTGGGTAGAATAGTCAACCAATTGGCAACAGAGCTTGGAGGCTCAGGTGGAGGTCATGACAAGGCATGCGGTGCAGTTATACCAAAAGAAAAAATTTCTCAATTTATAAAAAAATTCAATTCCAAGATTAACTGACTTCGGCTATCAAGTCTATCTCTACAGTAGAGTTTAACGGAAGACTTGCAACTCCAACTGCAATTCTAGAATGTTTACCACGGTCTCCAAATATTTCAAACAACAGGTCAGATGCAGCGTTGATTATCTTTGGCTGTTCAGTAAAGTCTTGTGCGCTGTTTACAAATCCTGACACTCGTACGATTCTTGAAATCTTGTCAAGTGTTCCAAGCTCTACCTTGAGTTGTGCCAAGACGTTTATGATGCAAAGTCTGGCCGCTTGCTGTGCCGTCTCTATTGATACATTTGTAGGGACCTTGCCCTGAAATTCTACTTTGCCATCTTTAACTGGAATCTGACCTGAAACAAATACTAGATTTCCTGTTCTAACAACGGGAATGTATGAACCTGCAGGTTTTGGAGGTATTGGAAGTGAAATATTTAGCAAGCCTAGTTTTTCTTCAATCACAATTTTTTGCTCATTGCACGAACTTTTAACTTTATGTTCATATACAATGTATGCAGAGCCTAACTGTGGAAAAGTCACATGGCAAGAAAATGCAAAAGGACTTGGATATAATGGAATCAAAACTTAATGCGCTTGAGGCCTCATCTGCTGACAAATACCAAAAATCTATGATCGGTGTCCTAAAGGG
>JBAVVB010000255.1:0-6059 GCA_049697075.1 Nitrosotalea sp. | reverse complement strand
CAGTCAGGCAACCAATATTTAATGCAAGGATACTCCGGGATTCCGTCACAAAACTAAACCCGCTTTATCTTGCAAAAAGCAGCCCGGTGATGTTTACAGTTGAAGTAGGATTCTTCTTGTTGCTGGGAATTGGTTTGCTGCAAAATCCATCTTCTGATTTTGTAAATGAAAATAGCGTGTTCTATTTTGAATCAGCGATAATTCTAATTGTCACTGTATGGTTTGCAACTTTTTCTGAATCACTATCAGAAGCTCAGGCAAGGGCAAAGGTCGATTCCTTACGAAGCCTTGAGAAGGAAGTTATGGCAAAAAAGCTGGTCGATGGAAACGAGACTGTAGTAGCTTCTACTAGTCTCAAGCCAGGAGACCGAGTGCGAGTTTACGCAGGAGAGATAATTCCAAGAGATGGGATAATTGTGGATGGGAAGGCGTTTATTGACGAGTCCATGATGACCGGAGAATCAAACCCCGCATTCAAAGAAAGAGATAACCCAGTACTTGGGGGGACCAAGGTTGCAAGCGACAAGATAACTGTAGAGATAACAGCAGAGGCAGGAAAGAGCTTCCTTGATGAGATGGTAAGATTAATTGAGAGTGCAACTAGGCCCAAAACAAAAAATGAGATTGCTCTTACAATATTACTTGCAGGCCTTTCATTAATTTTCATAACTGTGGTAGGAACCATGTTGTTCTTTGGATATTATCTTGGGTATCACATGGACATTTCAGTGCTTTTTGCATTGCTTGTAGCCTTGATGCCAACTACCATAGGAGCACTGCTTCCTGCCATAGGAATTGCTGGGGTTAACAGGCTGGCAAGAGACAACATTGTGGTAAAGTCAGGCAAAGGAGTAGAGGCTGCAGGTGACTGTGATGTTCTTATCTTGGATAAGACTGGCACCATTACTGAAGGGGCACGCAGGGCCATTGCATTTATTCCACTGGAGACGTTTACAGAACAAGACGTTACAGAAGCTGCCTATGCTGCATCCTTTAACGACTCTACCCATGAAGGCAGATCCATAATCGAGCTTGCAAATGAGAAAAAAATCGAGCCTTCATTTATGATGGAAGTTTTGGCATCAAGGCCAATTGACTTTAGCTCGGAGACTAGATACAGCGGCATTGAATTATCTCCAAAGAAAAAATTCTTTACACAACAAGAATCAGTTTCAAAAACATCTGCAGGTCAGGCAAAAACTAGGGTCTCTTCTAGAGTGGAAGAACTGGAAGAATCCAACACACAAGTAAGGATTCTCAAAGGGGCTGTAGACGCTGTGTTGAAAATTGCACCAAAGGTAAATGAGGCAGAACTACGATGGAAGGCACAAGAGATATCGAGTACTGGTGGGACTCCACTTGCAGTTGCAATAAATGATGAAATCGTAGGACTTGTTTCACTAAAGGATACTCTCAAAAAAGACATTCGAGAAAAGCTTGAAGAAGTTCACGTAGCTGGTATCCACACTGTGATGATCACAGGAGATAACTTGCTAACAGCTCAGGTCATCGCAAAAGAGGCAAATATTGATCAAGTCATAGCTGAGGCCAAGCCAACTGATAAGCTAAACAGGGTTGTAGAGGAACAGGTAAAGGGTCATGTTGTAGGAATGATTGGCGATGGCACCAATGATGCGCCTGCACTTGCCAAGGCAGATGTGGGGCTTGCAATGAATCGTGGTACTGCTGCTGCAAGGGAAGCAGCCAACATGGTAGACCTAGACTCTGATCCTTCAAAGATACTCAATGTAGTAAAACTTGGAAAACAGTTGCTTATGACACGTGGTGCAATCACAACCTTTTCCATTGCAAACGATGTTGCAAAATATTTTGCAATTCTTCCTGCAATGTTCTCAAAAGTAAATTCAAAAGTTGACGTGCTCAATATAATGCAGTTACACAGCCCGGAAAGTGCAGTAATATCCACATTGATATTCAATGCAATCGTAATTCCATTTCTGATACCATTATCACTTAGGGGTGTCAAGTACAAACCCGAGTCCCCTCAGGTGACATTTCTCAAAAACATGTTCATATATGGAGCAGGAGGAGTTGTCCTGCCATTTGCTGGAATCAAGGCAATCGATCTGTTGGTGGCATTATTTTGGAGATGATATAGTATATGCGTACATTAAAGAGCAAAGTATTCTCGCCCTCGATTAGGATCGTCATACTGATAATTGTTACAACAGGTGTTGCATATCCGCTTCTTGTAACGGCAATAGGACAAACTACACTTCCATACCAATCAAATGGCAGTCAGGTCACACTTGACGGAAAGACAGTTGGTTCTGAGCTAATATCTCAAAACTTTACTTCACCTAAATTTTTCCAGCCAAGAAATTCGACTGACTCGGGTTCAGGTGTGGATCCAGACATCACACCAAATGAGGCCTATTTGCAGATACCTGCAATAAGTAATGCCACCGGGATACCAGCCAATGCCTTGAAAACACTAGTTGAGCTTGACATTGAGAAAAACAAGGATGCAAATGGCCTGTTTTTTGCACCTGACTATGTCAGGGTGCTAAATCTTAATGTGGAATTAGTAAATCAATATCCAAATGTATACCAAGACGTTTTTCCAACGGGAGGTCGCTGACATGGACGGGATACTTGTAACATTTGTATCTGCACTCGTAATCTCTGCGGCTGTGTTGACTTGGTCATTGTTACGAGCTGACAAGTAAAGGTGAAAACGATTATTTCCAGACAAGTGGAGTTACAAACATCACAATTGTAGCTATTACCATGATTACAATAGTAATCAAAACAAGAACATTTGACAACATTCCATTTGTCTTGGTGCCAAGGACATTTTTGTCATTTGAGATCTTTAGCAACATTACAAGCAGAGGGATAGCAATTATTCCGCTAATTATTGATGCGTAAACCAAGGCTTCTATTGGATTTATGTTCACTAGATTGATCCCCAGTCCAATAACTGTAGATCCGATGATAATCAAGTAGAACCCCTTTGCCTGTCCAAATTTTTTACTGAGACCTTCTTTCCATCCCAAGCCATCAGATAATGCATATGCAGAAGACCCCGCAAGAACAGGTATTGCAAGTAATCCTGTTCCAACTATTCCTGATGCAAAAAGAACCTCTGCTATTTTGCCTGCGTTTGGAAAGGTGTGAACCAACGGCTCCAATGCTTTTGCAGCATCGGATGCACTCTGAATGTCAGTTATGTTGTTAGCATGCAAAGTGTTTGCTGTAGCAATTATAATAAACCACATGATTATTTGTGAAAAGGCCATTCCCACAGCAGTGTCTGCTCTCATAATGCGCACTTCTTTCTTTGTTACTCTGGGCTTTCCTTTCCCAATTTCCTCTATCTTGTTTTTAAGAACATCTTCTTCTGCTTCCTCTGATGCTTGCCAGAAAAAGGCGTAAGGAGAGATTGTCGCACCAAAGAACGCCACAAATATCATTAAAAAATTGGTATTCATTTCAAAATGAGGGATAAGAGTAGAACGAACTATCTGTTCCCAATTCCCACTTACTATGATAGCTGCAATGACATATGAGAAAAGGGCCAGTGTCGTGTATTTTAGTATCCTTGCATATTTTTTGTATGAAAAGAAGATCTCTGCAAATAAAATTAGGGCGGCAAAAGAAACAGTGATTAAAACCGCGGGGATATTTGGTATGATTAGTTGAACTGAAGACCCTATTGCTCCAATATCTGCACCTATTGTTATTGTATTTGCAACAAGTAACAGTGTGACAATGGGAATTGTCATCTTTTTGGAATATTTCTGCTTTATAACGCCCACGATACCCTTTCCAGTGACAAGGCCTACTCTTGCACACATCTCCTGAATCGCAGTCATCAAAGGGTACTGAAATAACGCAAACCATAATACACCTAAACCAAATTGTGCACCACCTTGTGAATAGGTCGCAATGCCAGATGGATCATCATCTGCCGCTCCACTAATCACGCCAGGTCCAATGATTCTAGAAAGATATTCTTTGAATTTCATGATTTAATTAAACCAACATGAATTACTTGTTTTTTGAAATCCAATGTTTCCCAGTTAATTCTTTTCATTTTTGTATGTAAAATCTAGATGTTCTATCTAGAATGCTGTTGCCAATTCAAAATGCCATCTGAGCAAAAGAACTACAAATTTGTTTCATATCAAAATCAGATGAAATAACACATTTTCTTATCAAGTCAGTTGCAGTAACAATTCCTACAAGCTTGTTTCCATCTATGACAGGAACCTTGTGAATTTTTTTCTCTTTCATCAGCTCTGCTAAATTCCTAATTGTTTCTTTTGGATTGATTGCTATCAAAGGCCAAGACATTACATTTCGTACTGGTCTAGATGATGATTCTGCAAGAAAAGCAACTTTTGTTACAAAATCTCTTTCAGTTAATATGCCTACTGGAATATTTTCCTGTATGACAACCAAGCAACCAACTCCCAAGTCTGACATCATTTTAGCTGCATCATTGACTGACATCGAAGAATCAATCGAAATTACCTGGTTCTTCATAATATCGCTCACTAGGGTTTCCATTACAAATCTATGTTATTTCATAGTTAAAAAGCCAGAATCAGATTATCAGTTCTAAGAATCATATCTTCTTTTTTATAACTTTCAGGCAAAATCTAACACGAAAATACAATACAAAGCATCATGGCAATATTTGCAATCACTGTTGACATGACTTTGCTAATCAAAATGCGGATCTTTCTTTATCAAACGAAAGTGTGTCTCGACCTCAGAATATGCATTTACAATATCTGTAGAACTTATGATTCCCTCAAGAGATCCCTCGTTGTCAACGACTGGTATTCCACTTACCTTGCAATCTGTCATTAATTTAGCAGCAGTAGCCAAATCGTCTTCTGCCTCGACTGTAAGCAGTTCATCTTTTATCAGATCTCCAACCCTCATCTCCTTTGCAGTGGTACTGGGTAAAAGATAGTCGCGCGTACTCTTATTGGCTTTGAAAAAACCACTGTTTCTTAGAAATGTATCATACGTAATTACACCTATAGGTTTTCCTTCGTTATCAGTAACTATCAATCTTGAGATCTTGTTTTTGTTTAACATATCCAAAGCAAATGTTAGCGAATCTGATTTGCGACAGGTGATTATCTTCTTTGACATGTAATCCGCAACTTTGTAGGTTCTACCATAAAGACTAGCAAAAATCCTTGTCAAATCAGATTTTGTTATAATTCCAGCTAGCTTTCCTTCGTTATCTACTACAACAACAGAGCTTATTTGAAATGTATCCATTCTAATAGATGACTGTGTTGCAACATCCTCATCTTCTGCAGATATGGTAACTAGATTCCTGCTCATTATATTCTGAATAGGTATTTTATCAAGGGCTCTTGTTGTCTTGTCATATTCCAAGAATCTTCCTATGTCACGCTCTGTAACTATTCCAATAGGAAAATTGTTCTGTACAATAACAATTCGCTTGATGTCATTTTTTTGCAAGATCAACTGCAAACTCAAATGCACGGTTAGCAGATTCTGATTTATCATACGGCACCATGATATGTTTTATCATATTTTACATGTAGAATTTGTGTATAAAAAGTGAATTATAAAATACCATTACTGGAAATCAGTATCCAAGGCTAAAAGATGCCTCATCTGTTATCATGTAGATGTGAATAAAATTAAGAGAATTGTCATTGGTATATCTTTTGGCATATCTCTTGGTATTGCTTTTTTGATAATTATGCTGACAGAAGAAAGTTACATATCTCATGTGTCACATAAATGAGAAAGGCAGACAAAGTAAGATCTAAAATTAAGGATCAATATGGAGGAGACTGTACTATGAGCTGGCCTCTCATGGTGGGATAGTGAAATGTGCAATAGTAGGTAAATACCCCAGTAGTATTTGCGTCCAATGTTATGGTTTTATTCTCGCCTGGATGTAAAACAACATTGATGTTGTACGGCTTGTCAAAGATAGTAAATGAATGATTATCTCCTCCAAGTTGTTCAATATTAAAAAAGTGGACTGTCACTTTGTCACCTTTGAAGACCGCCATGACAGGCATGCTGTAAACATC
>JBAVVB010000254.1:0-7418 GCA_049697075.1 Nitrosotalea sp. | reverse complement strand
GATTAAATGATAACATTGTAATCAGAGAAGACGAGATTGCGGTCTTTTTCAGAGACGGAAAGGCTTTGACTTATTTTGACAAACCAAACAGGTATGCTCTTACCGATTTTAATGCGCCAATAGTTGGCGGTCTTTTAAAATTCTTCACTGGAGTACAACAGGCAGCAGAAGTTTACTATTTACAGAACAGATACCTTGACGGCAAATTTGGTTCAGCAGAACCGTATCAATTTGTTGATCCTGTCTTTGGAATAGTAAATCTCAGAATATTTGGAGAGTTCAGATGGAAGATAACACAGCCTGAGAACTTTATCAATCAATTCGTTGGAACATTTGCAGTCCAGACATCAGACGACATTGAGACAAGGCTCAAGCAACAGATGGTTCTTCTTGTATTCAATGCAATAGGAAAGATGAAAGACAATGGTTTGAAAATTACCGATATTGCCACCAATCTTCAAAACATTGAACAGATTGTACTTGCCAATGCACCAACTAACTTTGGACAGTATGGAATAGAAATTAACAAGATATCAGGAATTACAATTAGCCTACCAGAAGAGGTTCAAAAGGCAATCAACACACGGTCAGAAATGTCAGTGCTTGGAGTCAATTACATGCAGTACCAAGCAGGTCAGGCAATGACAGATGCTGCAAAAAATCCAGGAGGCGTTGCAGGTTTGGGAGCTGGCCTTGGAGTAGGATTTGGCGCAGGCTCTGGTATTGGATACGCCATGGCAGGCCAGATGGGACAAGGAATGTACCAGCCGCCAATGAAACAGTGTCCAAAATGCAGTATGATGATGCCAGTATCCAACAGTTTCTGCCCCAACTGCGGTTCAAGTCAACAACAAATACAACAACCAAAACCACAAGAAGGAATTCTATGTCCACAATGTGGTGCTCATATTGCTACTGATTCCAAGTTCTGTTCCGGCTGCGGCAAGCAGTTGAAGACAAGTTAGGAGAAAAATTATGTATTGTACAAAATGCGACACACAACTTCCAGATGACGCGACTTTTTGCATGAAGTGTGGTACAAAGCAACAGCCTCAAGTCGCTCAGACACCTCAAACAACTCAACCTGCTCAGACAAGTCAAACTCAGGATACAATAGTCAAAGAGATCAAATGCCCAAGCTGTGGCGCACCCATAGCCCCAAAATTTGGCGAGATGGTCATAACATGTGAATATTGTGGCAGTAGTGTAACTTTAGAAAATACTGGTTGGAAAAATATTGCAAAGCACACCATGCTTCCAATCACCATAACCGATAAGGATGACATTACAGAAAAACTGCGAAAGATGATGGACAAGGGCCTACTTCACAGACATTTGCAGGAAACTTCAACGTTAGAAGAGATTAACCTGACTATGGTTCCTTATTGGATAATTCCAGTTACCGCTAGAACCAACCTTGTTGCAATAGATGTTGCAGCAGAAGTAGGAAGCATAGCCACAACTGCTGCTTTGTTTGGAGTAATGGGCGGAGCCATGGGAGGAGGCTTTGGAGGAGGAAGAAGAGGAGGAATGGGAATGGGCATGATGGATGGCATGATGATGGGAAGCATGTTGGGCGGCGGTGGAATGATGGGTGGCTCTAATACAAAAAGGGCATATACAATTGATGCAAGCTACAACTGCCCCGTAATTGCACTCAAGGCACTAACAGCATACCAGCCTCAAGACTATGAATTTGCACTGGACGGACGGGTTGATTTTGATTCCAAAAAGATTCCAAAATCAGTCAAAGTTTTAAACGGCGATGTCAACGATGATTCGGCAAAAAATCAGGCCAAAGTCATAGTAGACCAACTGCAATCAAAAAAGGCACACTCTCAGTATCACATGATACAACAAATAGACACTCAGGAAGAGGTAGC
This sequence comes from Nitrosotalea sp., assembly GCA_049697075.1. GTDB lineage: Archaea > Thermoproteota > Nitrososphaeria > Nitrososphaerales > Nitrosopumilaceae > Nitrosotalea. Next base: position 5,535 of record JBAVVB010000254.1, on the reverse strand, counting down.
AAGTGGCGAGCTTTTGCATGCACCAATCTGGTTTGCAAAATACGACCACAAGGGGAAAAAGATAAGCTTGGTAATTGATGCCAATTCTGGTGCTGCAATAAACAGCATAGGGTTGTAGTCTACGGTTTGTTGAGAAAATACGCCTTTATCGAATCTAGCGTATCATGAACTGGCCTGACATGGCCAAATTCGTCATTAGTAGTATCATGAATCTCTAGTATCTTTCGCTTGTTATCTGGTTCATCCTTTAGAAGCACTATCATATCCTCCAGCCTGTCAGCCAACTTGGATTGATCTTCCAATTCTACTTGATTGAGAGCTTTGATATCATCTTGATCTAAGATATCACCGCGTGGCGCTGCTTTGGAGAGCACACGAATCATAGATTCTACTTTGGAAATTGTTTCATCAGAGTTTTTAGGATTCATTTCCTTACCACCCTTCTGGTTTTTAGATATAAAAATCACTCCTTTGTTCCCATTTATTTGAATACAGGTCTATGTTCTGTTTTGTGTTTTAAAATGCCAGACCAAGCAATAGTATAATAATAATTGCAAATCTTGTTTTTCTATGAATACAGTAAGAATGCCAAAGACGATTAACTATGGTAAAGATGCATTATCAGATACACAGTATCCAAAAAATGCCCTTGTTGTTACAACAGCTCCTCCTGATGTATCAAAGAAATGGCTTGCCAGGATGAAGATTGAAGATTACATGCTATATGACAAGGTGGAACCGGAGCCTTCTATTGAAACAGTAAACAGAGTCATCGCAGAGTTCAAGCCGAAAAATCCATCTGCCATAATTGGTCTAGGCGGCGGAAGCTCACTTGATGTTGCAAAATATGCAGGCATGGAGATGAAGCTACCAAAGATACTCATCCCAACAACATTTGGCACAGGTGCAGAAATGACAACATACTGTGTACTCAAATTTGAGGGAAAAAAGAAGCTCTTGCAAGATGAAAGATTTCTTGCTGATGTTGCAGTCATAGATTCTTACTTTATGGATGGAACACCAGAGGCCATAGTCAAGAATTCAGTATGCGATGCATGTGCTCAAGCAACAGAAGGCTATGACAGCAAGAGAGGAAACGAGTTTACAAAAATGATGTGCAAGTCTGCTTTTGATATATTGTATGACGCAATAATGAACAACAAGCCTGAGAATTATCCATTTGGCTCCATGTTGTCTGGAATTGGTTTTGGCAATGCATCAACAACATTGGGACATGCTCTATCATACGCATTTTCAAACGAAGGTGTACCACACGGATACTCTCTATCATCTTGCACTACAGTGGCACATAGATTTAACAAATCAATCTTCTACGACAAATTCAAGGAAGTAATAGAGAAGCTAAAGTTTGACAAACTTTCCCTCAAGGCGCCTGTTGATCAAGCTGCAGATGTTATCATGACTGACAAGGGTCATCTTGATCCAAATCCAATACCTGTAACAAAAGAAGACATCATGCATCTCTTGCAAGATATAGTCAACGGTAAGATGTAAGAGAACTCCAGCATCTGATTCCTTTTCTTATTCCAATTAAGCTTTTATGGTACCTGTACCATACAAGTGAAAGTTCCAATGCAAGAGATATACAGTACCAGTAATCTCAGAGAGAAAATACTAGAGACTTTGAACCAGTGCGGGCTAGAGTCCTCTTGTTATTCCAAGATACTTGATTATACAATAGACCTGTTCCATCAGAAAGGGTTGGGTATTGATTATTACGGATACCACAACATAGTCCACGAACTAGAAGTCACGTATGTCACTCTCCTGGCAGCACAGTGGCAAAGCCTACAGAATCTCATTACAAAAGATGATACAAAGTATCTCTTTGTGGCAGCTTTGTTTCATGATTATGATCCTCAGAAAAGAGTGGACAAGCCACATGAGCCTGATGCCGCCAATTTTGTTAGTACTGACAAAACATTAGAGATGTTACTAAGAGAATCAGATATTGATCCCAGCATAGTGTCAGCCATGATATTGAGAACAACATACCCTTGGGGTGGAGAGAATAAAGAAAAAGCAGAATTGTTAATTGATCATTTTTATTCTGTGTCAGACATTGCAAGGGGCAATCCACAAAAGACTGAACATTACAACAGACTTGGATGGTTTCTTTCTGTATCAGACAGGATTGGCGGTTATGCCATGGGGGATTTTTCATATGCGCTTGAGATGTCAAAGAAGAATGCACACTCTTTGGCATGGCATCCAAATTTAATAGCAATTCGTGCTGTTGCATATTTTGAAGATCTCCTAAACAACGAATCTGAAATGTGCAATCAAATTTTAAAAGCGCTGCCAAGAACTATGCGCAAATCATTTATGGATAACGTATTAGGATTCATGAGGCTTCGAGAAAATGAAATACAGAATCAAGCTGCAGTGATTTACGATAATGTACATCTGGTACCAACAATTGACCCGATCACAACACGACAAGGAGACGAGTTTATCAGTGCACTCTATGAGATTTTCCAAGAGTTGCCATCTCCTCTCCAATTCTTGCGGTCAAATTTTGCAGATTCCGTACGGGACTCGAAAATATTGCTCAACACATTGAGGATCGGAGATGAAAACGGTCCGATAGTTGGTTTTGTAAAGGGAACTTCATTAGAAAACTACAAGCTTCGTTCTGATATCAACGACCCACATTTTGGAAAGGGAGATACAATATTTTTAGAGCCTATTGCATTGAAGATGGGGTATTGGGGATTAAAGGGAGGACGAGAGATGCGCCAGTTGTTTTTAATGCAGGCCCAATCCAAGGGATACAAGTATCTTGCAAGCTTTGCCTTAAGAGACGTAATACAAGGAAGGAAAAAACGTAATGAAAAAATCGAATTTGTAAGGCAGTTTGATCCTGAAAGATGGGATTACTATAGGGTTGAACTGTAAAATTTGTCTGCAATTAACAGATTGGTAGATTTTACTGTCACTTTATCACTTCAAACGACGATTACCGTGTCTCTTACTAAACTTAAATACCGCTTTCAAATGAACAAATTGCGACAGGGTTTCAGAATAATATGATCAAGTTTGGAATTCAACAGGGGTTGAATGTTGCTCGTCTTGGGCTAACAGAGGATCAAATCTTAACAGCCTGTGTTTTGGCTGATAAGGTAGGGTACGATTCGATCTGGTACATGGACCACAGTAATGTCCCCCAATGGAATCATGCAATTGTAAATGACCCATGGGTTATGCTTTCTGCCATAGCTTCTATTACAAACAAAGTTGAGCTTGGAACTTGTGTGACAGATGCGGTCAGACGACACCCATCAAATATTGCGCTAGCCAGTATTACCCTTGACAGAGTCTCACATGGAAGAGGAACTCTTGGCATTGGTGCAGGTGAAGCCCAAAATATCAAAGAGTTCAAGATACAATGGGACAAGCCAGTTGGCAGATTTGAAGAGCAGCTTCAAGTAATTAAATTACTTTTTGAATCATCACCTGATCACCGAGTAAGTTTCAAAGGAGAATATTATGAGCTTGACAATGCGTGTCTACAAGCCTCTCCTATTAGAAAACCACATCCTCCAATCTACATGGCAGCCGGTGCACCAAGAACACTTGCATTGTGTGGAAAATACGGCGATGGATGGATTCCAATAGGGTACACTCCAGAGCTTTACGAGGAACATGTCAAGTCAATCAAACAATCAATGAAGGAAAACGGCAGAGAAAATCCAAACTTCCAGTTCGGTGTAGATATCGATGTTTACTTTGCAGACGATACAGAAGTAGCATGGGCAAAGATGAAAAATGCCGTAAAGGTCAGTTTGTTCAAACCCGAAGTTCTCAAAGTACACGGAATTGAAGATGTTGCAGGTTTTGACTTTAAGAAATATTTCACAGAGTATTCAATGTCAAATCAAGAATGGATAGTAAAGATGAGAGAGGCTGCACAGACAATTCCTGACAAAGTAGCGCGCTCATCAATTGGCATCGGCACTCCAGATGACATCATACCAGTCTTTGAGAGATTCATAAAAGCTGGTGTCAATCATTTCATTGTCAGGTTCTGGGGTTCTGGTTACTTTGGTTCAATCGACAAGTTTGGCTCTACAGTACTGCCATACTTTAAAGACCAAAACAACCCAAGAAAATAATCTATTTTTCTAAAGATAGCGAAAAATTGTCATCTTGTCAGAATTTGGCAGATCAGAGACTAGGGCAAAGTTGTATAGCGGATAAGACTTTTTGTAATTTTTCATAAAACTCCATGCTACATCATGTGTCTTAAATTCAGTTCTCATACCTTCAATCTTGAACTCTTGTCCAAAAAGATCAAATACCTTGACAAAATAGTGCTGAGGTCTTTTGTGAGGTTTTGCCTTGAGTAGCCATGTAACCGCAAATGCAAAGACTGCCAACATGATCAATGCGGCACCAACTTCTTTGAGATGCACCCAAAATACAGTCGGAATGGTATCTCCAAACAGACGGTATACAAAACTTGAAAATCCAGCCACGGATGTACCAATTATTATGAATGTCCCAAAAGTAGATCCAAGCCAGCTAGATCTCATGGTATACAGTATACCCACCCTAATTTAACCATTAAAGCAGGTTCTGTTAATTCTTCGGTTGTTTGCATAAAACATTCATACCGAGATCAACTTGCTTCCATCTACTCTGAGGATTAGTGGCTGAAAGTTTTCCACATTCCCCCTCATTACTTCCTCTGAAAGCCCTCTAGGATGGCAAAACCTACTCCACCCCTTGTAAGATATGTTCAGTGCCGCGACAACATCGCGGTCAATTGATTTCCTACAATTACTGCACCATAATTTTCGTCTGTGAAACTTGTCCTCTTGGATTCTATCTCCGCATATTGGACAGAGTTGGCTGGTGCGTTTTGGATCTACGAATCTGACTGGAATTCCCTCCCATGATGCCTTGTATACAATCTGTCGCTGCAACTCGTAAAATGACCAGGAGTTTAATCTTCGTCTGAATCTCTTTCCTTGGCCGTTCCCCTTTTGATACAACTTGCGAATTCCTTTTAGATCCTCAAAGGCAATGATTGCCTTTGACTCTTTTGCTCTACTCACAATATCCTTCGATATTTTATGCAGATACTGTTGTATCCGTCTTGACTGCCTATTCATTCTCGGTGCAAAGAACTTGTTTTTGACTCTCACGTCGTGTCTTCTAAATGACGCTCTTACAAACTGGGAATTTTCCTTTATTGACAGTAACTTTCCGGTCTTGTACATGACAGGTCCTGACGGTGTAGAGATGGTGACATTTCTTAAATTTCTGTCTATTCCGATTACATTATTGCATCTAATCTCCTCTACTTCTTTTCTCACTGAAATGGATAATGAGTTTGGGGTGATTGTAAACGACCTTGTCCTGACACCCTCCTCTGCGAGCTTTTTCATGGTATGCTCATTTAGTATAACATTGATGTAGTTTCTGTTTCCTGTTGGAATTGACAACAACATTCCGTTAACCTTGAATCCATAACATGACACCAAGTATGGTCTTCTTACATAAGGAGAC
>JBAVVB010000253.1:0-6653 GCA_049697075.1 Nitrosotalea sp. | reverse complement strand
GTGTTTTGCAGACAGAGTAATACTTCATTACAAGAACGGCACATCAACTGTAATTGAAACAAAAGATCCACTATCTGAAATCAAGAAACTTCTCTATCAAGTTCCTGATCAGAAATATCGATATGTTGGAGGCGCAGTTGGTGCCATTAACTATGATGCCGTAAGATTGTGGGAAAAAATTCCAAACTCACATGGTGAAGACAGTTCACCCATAATGGAATTTGGAATATACAATGACGGAATTCTCTACGATAACAAACAAAAAAAGTCATTTTATTTTTATTATGATACAAATAGGATAAGCAGACTTGCTTATGATAGTACCGACTTTGAAACATTTTCTTTATCAGAGATTAAAGAAAATATGGATAAAGAATATTTTGAGAAAATGGTAAAGAAGGCAAAACAATACATACATGATGGCGACATTTTCCAAGTTGTACTTTCAAAAAAATTTAATTTCAATGCAAATGGCGACCTTCTAAAGGTCTACAAGTCACTTAGGCAGATCAATCCCTCACCATATCTTTACCACATAAAGTTGGGCAATAGAACTATGATAGGTTCAAGTCCAGAGATGTTATTACGTATAACTGGAAACATTGTTGAAACATTCCCCATAGCTGGAACACGACCAATTACAAGCGATGAAAAGAAAAACGAATCCATGAAAGAGGAATTACTACATGATGAAAAAGAGTTGGCAGAACATACTATGTTAGTAGACCTAGGACGTAATGACATCGGACGAGTTTGCAGATATGGTTCCGTATATGTCAAAGAGTTGATGGCGGTAAAGAGATTCAGTCATGTGCAGCACATGGTGACTCATGTAGTAGGCACACTTGACAAAAAATATGATGTGTTTGATGCTATCAAGGCAGTATTTCCAGCTGGAACCGTATCTGGCGCTCCCAAGATTCGTGCCATGGAAATAATAGATGAGTTAGAACCTGATGCAAGAGGACCTTACGCTGGAGCTGTAGGATATTTCTCTTTTAATGGATGTTGTGATTTTGCAATTGCAATAAGAACAATTTTCATGGACGGAACACATGGCTTTGTACAAACAGGAGCAGGAATTGTTTCTGATTCAGTAGCTGAAAACGAATGGATGGAGACTCAACACAAAGCAAATGCCATGATATCAGCATTGAAGGAGGCCACTAAATGAAATTTTTAATTATTGATAATTATGATTCGTTTGTGTACAACATAGCTCAACTACTAGGTGAATTAGGAGTCAGTTCTGATGTAATTAGAAATGACAAGATAACACTAGATGAAATTGAAAAAGGAAATTATGATGCAATAATTATCTCACCTGGACCTGGAACACCAGAAGATCAAAAGTATTTTGGCATTTGTACCAAAGTGATAAAAGAATTTGGTCCTACAAAACCAATTCTTGGAGTTTGCCTAGGCCACCAAGGTATAATACATGCATTTGGAGGCAAAGTCGTAAATGCTGGAAATGTCAGACATGGAAAAACTAGTCCCGTAGAACATTATGAATCTCCATTATTTGAAGGAGTCCAGAACCCGTTTAGGGCCACAAGATATCATTCGCTTGTAGGAGACAAAACAATAATTCCAGATGAGCTCAAAGTAACTGCGGTTGCACAGGACGACAAGGAGATAATGGCAATAAGTCACAAGAAATATCTCATCGAAGGCGTTCAGTTTCATCCAGAGTCCATCATGACAGGAGAAGGCAAGAAGATTCTAGGTAATTTCATAAAGTTGATTAAAAAATGATTTCAGAAATAATAACAAAACTTGCAGATAACAAAGATCTCAGCTATGACGAAATGCATGATATCATGAATGAGATATTTGACGGCAAGGCGTCGGTTCAAGACACAGCAGACTTTCTCAAAAATCTTGCTACAAAAGGGGAATCCAATGATGAGCTTTTAGCAATGCTGGACATGATGCAAGAACATGCAATACACATAGAACCAAAATGCAACGGAAGAATAATTGACGTGTGTGGCACAGGCGGGGACAAAATGAGCACTTTTAATGTCTCAACAACTGCCGCGTTTGTCATTGCTGCAGGCGGTGGAAATGTAGCAAAACATGGAAACAGATCGACTTCGGGCATAAGCGGTAGTGCAGACATATTCGAATATTTTGGATATGATCTGAACATGGAGCCAACCAAGATCAGAGACATAATTGAAAAATTCAATATTGGGTTTATGTTTGCTCAGAAATTTCACCCATCTATGAAAAATGTTGCAGAAGCAAGAAAACTTCTAGAAACAAGAACTGCTTTTAATTTACTTGGTCCGCTGAGTAATCCTGCACAAGTCAAAAATCAGCTAGTTGGGGTATTTTCACCTTCTTACCTGCAACGCGTCATAACACTACTACAATCACGCGGTGCAGAGAATGTAATGACTGTGATTTCTAGCGATGGACTAGATGAACTATCTACTACTTCAAAAAATTACATTTATCATTTAAAAAATGGAGAAATTCGCAATTTCATACTAGAGCCTTCAGAGATTGGACTGACAAAAGCTAACCTCAGTGATATTCAAATATCAACTAGAGATGAAGCTATCAGATCATTTGTTTCAGTTCTAAAAAATACTGGAAAAAAATCAATGATAGATATCACGGCATTGAATGCAGCAGCTGGATTTGTTGTAGGAGGAATCGCAGATAAATTTGATGAGGCGTTAGAAATTGCATTTGATACAATACATAGTGGAAAATCATTTGACCTCTTTAGAAATTTTATTAAATATTGTGGAGACGTTAGTAAATTGGAGGAGTTTGAGAACAATTGAAAGACGTACTAGAAAAACTTGTAGAAAATTCACAGAAGGCAATCAATGAAGGAGTTTATTACATAGAACATCAATTGACAAAATCTGATAAAAATATCATAGGTGAGATTAGAAAAAACATCCATGCATCACTTATAACTGAAGTAAAATTTTCATCGCCATCTCTTGGAGACATACGACAGATCTCAGATCCTGTAACAATTGCAAAAACAATGATAGATGGAGGTGCCATAGGACTCTCCGTTTTAACTCAACCTTACCTCTTTCATGGATCCCCCCAATATTTCGCAGAAATCCGTCAACATGTTAAGGTGCCCTTATTGATGAAGGATATAGTAATAGACAAGGTTCAGATTGACGCTGCAGAGAGATTAGGTGCAGACATTGTTCTTTTAATTCAATCAGTCTTTGACAAAAAATTTGCAAAAGAAGTAGATGACTTTGTAGATTATGCACACAAAAAGAATCTTCTTGTACTAATAGAATCTCATACAAAAAGCGAATTTCTAGATTCCATTAGAACACATGCCGATTTGCTTGGGATAAACAATCGTAATCTAGACACATTAGAAATAGATCTAAAGGTAACAGAAGCAATTCTCAAAGACCAGAAAAGGGATGATAGGATAATCATATCTGAGAGTGGCATAGAAACAGCCCAAGACATCAGATTTCTTAGCCAACATGGTGCCAATGCCTTCCTTGTGGGCAGCAGTATTATGAAGAGTAAAGATATCAAGGGATTAGTTTCAAGTTTGGTGTTAGCAATATGAAATTAGAGTACCCAAAAAATGGTAAATTTGGAGAATTTGGTGGCCGATTCATACCCGAGACACTAGTTCCAGCAGTAGAAGAATTAGAACAGGCATATCTGAAATTCAAAGATGACAATGATTTCAAACAAGAATTAGACTATTATTTACGAGAATATGCTGGAAGACCTACCCCGCTTTATCTTGCTAAAAACCTCTCAGAATTTGTTGGCGGTGCCAAAATCTACTTGAAAAGAGAAGACCTACTACACGGGGGAGCCCACAAGATCAACAATACCTTAGGACAAGGACTTTTAGCAAAAAGAATGAATAAAAAAAGAATCATTGCAGAGACAGGGGCAGGCCAACATGGAGTGGCAACTGCCATGGCATGTGCAACTCTTGGATTACAGTCAGAGGTTTACATGGGATACAAAGATACACAACGACAGAAACTAAATGTTTTTAGAATGAAGCTTTTGGGTTCGGTGGTACATCCAGTAAAAGAAGGAACCCAGACCCTCAAAGACGCCATCAATGAAGCAATACGAGATTGGATAACAAATGTAAAGACCACGTACTATCTTTTAGGATCAGCTGTTGGACCTCATCCATATCCAGTAATGGTTAGAGACTTTCAAGCAGTCATAGGAAATGAGATATTATCACAGATGAGGGATCTTGAAAAGAAATCACCGGATTCTGTAGTGGCTTGTGTTGGTGGCGGATCAAATGCGATTGGAACATTTTATCCACTTATTGATGAAGATACTAGTATGTTCGGCGTTGAAGCTGGCGGAGATGGGATTAGAACAGACCACCACTCTGCAACACTTACAGCAGGATCAAAAGGAGTCCTTCATGGTATGCTAACCTATCTTCTGCAAGACAAATATGGACAGATACAGGACACACATAGTATAGCAGCAGGATTAGATTATCCGGGAGTAGGACCAGAACATTCGTATCTAAAGGATTCAAAAAGAGTAACATATGACGCCGTCAGTGATGACGATGCAATACATGCCTTCCTAATGCTTTCAAAACATGAAGGAATCATACCAGCCTTAGAGTCATCGCATGCAGTGGCGTATGCAATGAAATTAGCAAAAAAGATGTCAAAGAGTGAGACTATTGTAGTTACCTTGTCGGGACGCGGTGACAAGGATGTTGAAGTTGTGGAAAAATATTTGAGTAAAAATGTCAAGAATTCAAGATAAATTCTCAGAGCTTAAATCCAAGAATCAAAAAGCGTTCATAGCCTATGCCATGGCAGGTTATCCTAGTGACAAAGAAACAATATCTACAGTGAAAAGCTTGGTAAAAGGAGGAGCAGACATCATTGAACTGGGTTTACCTTTCTCAGATCCGCTAGCAGACGGTCCTGTCATACAAAATGCAAGCTTTTGCGCGTTACACAAGGGAATGAATCTTGACAGATTTGTAAATCTGGTAAAAAAGATTCGAAAGGAAACTAATGTGCCGCTTGTCTTGATGACATATACCAATTTGGTGTATAGCCATGGATATGACAAGTTCATTTCAACTGTAAAAAAAGCCGGAATTGACGGGTTGATACTACCAGACATGTCCATTGAAGAATCAGATCATTATCTTGATGTTGTTCAAAAAAACAACATGGATGCTATTTTTCTCATATCTCCTAATACCTCAGAAGAGAGAATAAAGAGAATTTCCAGAATATCGTCTGGTTTTGTGTATTTGGTTTCAGTATACGGTACAACCGGAACACAACAACAATTCCAACAATATACACTAGATGCCATAAAAAATGCAAAGAAGATACTGAATGGTAAAATACCGCTTGGCGTAGGTTTTGGGGTTAATAATGCAGAACAGGCAAAACTAATTTTACGAACAGGTGCAGATGCCATAATTGTAGCAAGCGCATTTTTGCGTTTAATTGAAAAAACCTCCAAAACAAAGATCCAGTCAAAGATAACCGTATTTGCAAAAAGCCTGAAAAAAGCAACGATCTCAGAATAAGAAATAAAAATACCATCAATCCATCATAGATATGCAGTCAGAAACTAAGTACATTTTTGTAACAGGCGGAGTAATGTCAGGGCTTGGCAAAGGCGTTGTTTCATCATCCATAGCAAAACTCCTTCAACTTTCAAATCAGAAGGTTTCCTGTGTTAAGATCGATCCCTATCTGAATTATGATGCAGGAACCATGAATCCAATTGCTCATGGAGAGGTATTTGTCACTGATGACGGAGGCGAATGCGACATGGACATTGGCAATTATGAGCGCTTCCTAAATCAAAGCATACCAAGAACACACAACATCACTACAGCCCAGATCTACTCAAGTGTGATAGAGTCTGAGAGACGAGGCGAATACTTGGGTGCATGTGTTCAGATAATACCCCATGTAACAGATGCCATCAAAGATAGGATCAGAGGCATTGCAGAGAGTGAGAACCTAGATGTTTTAGTGGTAGAATGCGGCGGGACCGTTGGTGACATTGAAAGCCTGCCATTTCTAGAAGCACTAAGACAGATGAGGTTAGAGGAAGGATCTGATAAGGTGGTTTTTGTTCATGTAACATTGGCGCCATCTCTTGATGTAGTAGGGGAACAAAAGACAAAGCCTACTCAACATAGTGTTCAAGAACTAAGAAGAATCGGTATTCAACCCGACTTGATGGCAGTAAGATGTAGCAGACTACTTGAAACTTCGGCAAAGAGAAAAATTTCATTGTTTTCTAACGTTTCTGAAAAGGACGTATTCTCATGTCATGATGCAGAATCCATACTAATGATACCGCAAATGTTGTATGACCAAGGAATTATCGATGTAATTTTTAAAAAATTTGGCAAGGTCGGACTTGTAAATACCTCAACTAACTGGGACAAGTGGAATGCCATAGTGAACTCTTTTGTTAACGTAAAAGACCAAGTAAAGATAGCCATGGTTGGCAAGTATGTCAAGTTAGCAGATAGTTATGTCAGTGTAAATCATGCATTAAAACATGCAGGATCCAAGATTGGCAAGAATGTAACAATAGACTGGATAGACTCTGAAGAGTTGAATGGTGATGTGGATAAGCTTTCACAATATCATGGAATTATT
>JBAVVB010000252.1:0-5577 GCA_049697075.1 Nitrosotalea sp. | reverse complement strand
GTACTGGACTACATAATTGTATGTCCCAACATCATTCGTTACATCATTTAAAACCAGAGGAGTGTGCACAGAATATACGCGAAACTGGTGAGTAGTGGCAACTCCAGAAGGAGTTGTTATTGTTAATGTACCATTTGATTGTGTAACCCTTGTGAATAATAGCTCCATATTGACTACATCCCCTGCTTGGTAAGTACTCTTGTCTGTCTGCGTGGATACCTGCATGAGATCAGAATATTTGCCTAAAAGAAATGGTACTTGAACGACTGTGTTATAGTATTGAATATTTAGCTTGTACAATCCAGGCGGATCATAATCTGCAAGTTCTGTCATGTGAAAATTGTAAATTACACTAGGCTGGGTTGCTCTTATTTCAATCTGAGGTATGTCCTTTACAACATTTCCCTTTTGGTCATAAAAATTTAGATAGAAAAATTCTGCCTGTTGTGCAGCCGGTATGTAATATGAAGTGGTGATGTTAATGTTCATCATATCTGGTTCATAATAGAGATCCTTTCCAGTGAAAACAGTTAACACGATTGGATTTACCTTGAAACTAGCTGTTTGATTTACACCGTCGTATGTGTAATCAATCGACCAATTTCCGAAATAATTGTCAAAAGCATTTCTTACTATTTCATGTACAGCAGATCCATCTCCTCTTATCTGGGTAAGGTTACCTGATATTGTGGAATTATTTGGCCTATGAGCTATCCAAGATATTGGACCACCATTATATCCTTGAACTTTAAGATTCACAAATATCGGGTCATTTGGACCAAAAACAGGAGTCTGGGGAGTTGCAGTGATATTTATGGGAGATGCAGTGATGGTTATAGCATCTGCCTGTTGGCAAGTGATGAAAATTACTGAAATTGCAAATATGAGTAAGAGGATTATTTTTTTCACTGTGTGATCCCTCTCTTTAATCAGATAAATCATTTTGGTAAAAATTGTTCATCATGGAATCCAATTAAATAAATACTGAACAAACAGAGATCGAATACTTGAAGGTAAGACTGTACGAAATATTCACATCAGTGGAAGGAGAAGGAATTCTCTATGGAACCAAAACGCTTTTTGTTAGGCTAGCAGGGTGTCCTTTCAAATGTTTCTACTGTGATACAAAAGAAGCATTACCTATGGCATCAGGAAGAGAATATTCATTGGATGAAGCAAAGAAGCTAATTGAAAATAGTCTTGCAAAAAATACATACAAAGTAAATTTTACCGGGGGAGATCCGCTTGTCCAATCTGAAGCGGTATCTGAATTGGCAAAATTTGTGCAACAAAAGAAAATCCCAACCTATCTAGAGTCATCTTGTTTTGATTCCGCGAGATTTGATCAAGTTTTGCCCTACTTTGATTATATCAAAATTGAGTTCAAAACTCTTGACTCTGAATTTGTAGATGAAGATCATTATTCTAAACTTTTAGAAAATGAATTACAATGTTTGAAACTTGCCATCAATTCTGGTAAGGTGACTTACATCAAAATAGTCGTGAGCTCAAGAACCAAGATCGAACACTTCAAACAGCTTCTCAAGAACATTTTTGATATCACATCAAAGTCCAAAGTTGCAGGATTTATAATACAGCCCACGTATGGTATGGAAGAGCCAGATTTGAAGCAACTTCTAGACTTCTATGACGCAGTTCACGCTTATTATGAAGAAGTACGTATCATACCTCAGTTACACAAATTCATAGGAGCACCATGATGAACAAAGAGAGAGTAAAAAAACTAATTCGAGAATTGATTGCTGAGATAGGAGAAGATCCTACAAGAGAAGGTCTAGTGGATACTCCAAGCAGAATTGCAGACATGTATGAAGAGATCTTCAAGGGATATGATGCAGAGTCAGAACTCTCGGTTAAATTCTCAGAAGATTCTGACGTGGTTATAGCAAAAGATATACAATTTTACTCCATGTGTGAACATCACATGCTGCCATTCTTTGGTAAGATTATAGTAGCATATGCTCCAAACGGTAAGGTATTTGGCATATCAAAGTTAGTTCGCCTTGTAGAAAAATATTCAGCTAGACTGCAAATCCAAGAGAGAATTACAAAAAACATTGCAGATGAATTGAATTCTGAAGGAGTAAAGGGGGTATTAGTGATAGCAGAAGGAGAACATCTTTGCATGAAGATGCGTGGCGTAAGAAATGACTCTACGGTAACAACTATTGCCTCAAGAGGCATCTATGATACAAAAGAAGCAAGAACTGATGTTCTAAGTCTAATTTATAGCGGTAGATCCAGACCAAATATCGTCTAATCTGAAAAACTAAATAATAACATCTAATTCACAACAAACGTGGTTGTACATAACAATGTCCATATTCCAAAAGACTCTTGGCCAGCCTTTGCATGGTATGCAATAGAATTCTTCATCGTAATGGCAGTTGGAATGCTACTTGCAGCAAGCTCAATGGACTACTTTAAAAAATTAGGTTTTGATGAATCTATGACTAATTGGATCTTTTGGGGCCTCGTTGGCGTACCATATCCATTGTACTATCTTATTGTGCGTCCACTTCTTTTAAAAAGACCAGCACTGAAAATCTAGACTAGCTAATTTTGTATCTAGTTCTATCTACCATGTTTGCTTGACGAAAAGCCATCTTTCTATTATTGCAGGATTCACATTTTCCACAATGTATTTTTGACTGAGAATAACAACTCCAAGTTTTGAATATTTCATCTCCAAGCAAACCATGACCTATCTTGAGAAGATTGCTCTTAGAAATGCCTCCAACAAACGGACTCCATATTCTGATCTTCTTTCTCAAACCTTTTCTTATGCCATCAATCTCTCCTTCGTTAAGCGCATCTGTCAGTAATCTAGAAAATTTGGGTCTACAATCTGGATATGGTTGGTCATCTTTATGAGCTCCATATGCTACTAGATTAGCATTTTTTGAAAACGCCCAAGCAGAAGCTATGGAAAGAAAAACTGCATTTCTTATTGGAACAACTATTGAATAATCAAACTTGGACGGTATGTTCATTTTTGAATATGTCAAGGCATTTGTCTTTTCATACAATCCTTTCATAAATTCCATATCAATTATCCTATGTTCCTGAAATTTCAGTATTTTAGAAAAATGCTTTGCCGCACTTAGCTCCTGATCAGCCTTTTGACCATACGAAAAAGTGATTCCATAAATGTCATAACGTTTACGCAAATAGATGGCAGTACATACCGAGTCTATTCCACCGCTAAATACTACAATTGCTTTCAATTCGAATAAGGTAATTTTTGACCAAATAAAATGCTTGACTAGGCAATTGTGATCAACGCAGCCCCGCACAATATTAGGCCAGCACCAGTAATGACTTTGAATATGCTTTCTCTATGAACAATTTCTCTGAAATACAAAACTCCCCAAGAGATTGCAAATAGCGTAGCTGTCTGTGATATTGGATAGGCTACAGTAATTCCAATTAATCCGACTGCTACTAGAACTGATAAGCTTCCAATGTTGAATAAACCTCCAGAAAGAACTCCTGCCACCATTTCTCTTTTTGCAAATTTTCTTGAAAGTAATAACAATGGTATGCCAATTGCAAAGATGGACAGGCTAGATGAAAAGAATCCTGCTTGAAGTGAATGGGTAGCTTGAAGAGGAATAACGTAAGAACCTCCTACCAATCCTGAAGCCACTGCCATGAGATATCCCTTCTTCTGTACGGGTTGGTTCTTTGATGTATTTGAGATAAAGATCAATCCACCAAGCAACAATCCAACTGCAATAATAGCAAGAACCATGTAGTTGAATTTCTCATCAAAATACAAAATTCCCCACAAAAATGATACGAGAATGCTAAACCCTGCAAGAAATGGGGATGTCCTAGAAAGACCAATCAACCTGACAGAATAAAGAGCAAGTACATTTCCAGCTGTCCATATTGCCCCACTCAGTAATCCTGCTGGCAAAACTTGGAACCCCCACAAAAAGCCGATTGGAATGGCAAATAGGATGGCACCTATGCCAGTAGCACCCTGCAATTGCCAGATGTCTGTAACTCTAACCTTTCTAATAGGAACAAAAAAACTCCCCCAACATATGGCTGCACCAACAGCAGAGAGTAAACCCAACGAATTCAAAGCAGCTCAATTGTACGAAGTGTGGTATAACTCAGTTTCTATTGGATAAATATTACTGATAGTCATAAGATATCTATGATGTAAAAATCTTCAATAATATTTTTCCAGAGTTTACTGATTCGTTCAATAAACAATTTTACCCTGGTCGTCTTTCTCAAGTCCTTTTTGTTCGTTTTTCATCTTTTCCACTGGAACTAGATCTGCATGATCAAATAGTTCCTTTAATGCAAAGTTTAGAACATCTGGAGTTTGATGGCAATCTGAAGCGTCATTTAGGATTAAATGGAGTCTGATCGATCCGTAGACTTGTTTTCTATTATGAATGATAATTACAGAATAAAGCTGCGTAATTTTTTTAAACCATTAGTCTAAGAGACCAATCCACAATTGAAAGTATACATATTGTTACGGGTGAGTTTATTGCAGTTACAGGTACCAAGTCAAACTTTTAGAACTCAGATAGGCAGTTTCTCCTGTCTGGCATCTAAGGAAAGGGAAGGTTGGGAATCATGAACAAGATTCTGATCGTTATGATATTGGTAATATTCTCATTTTTGGTGTCATTTACAACTCATGTTGCTGCTGCAACTGACTTTATAATCTCAAATGATGCAAGTGGTCAATCTACATGCTCCACATTACATGGAGACTGGAATGATGGCAATGGAACCGTAATATGTACAATCAATACGAATATCTTGCTTAACCAGACTGATTCACTTACAATTGAATCAGGTGTAACTCTTGTTAATGCGGCAAACATAAGCGATTCATCTCCAATCATAAACATGGGAACAATAATTAACAATGGACAATTCATTGTTGCCGGAGCCAGTACAGAAACTGGTCAGGGCGGAACCCTTACCAATTTTGGTACAATTGAGAATAAAAACGATTTTTCGTCTACCGGAGTCTCTGGCGCAATCTCAAATGAAGACACGGGAATTATAACAAATGAAGGCGGTGTTTTCAAGATAGATAATTTTCTTGATAACAGTGGAGGTATTATTTTGAATCAACAAGAATCCATCCTTACCAATCAAGGTATAATAGAAATAAATGGTGGAACATTTGATAATGAGGGTACATTTACAAACACTGGCCTACTGACTTTACCATCTACAATTTCAAATTCTACTCTCCTAAACAATACCGGTACTGTCTCAGTGAATTCTGACACTACTCTTAGCCCAAACGCCGTATTATTCATTGGTCATGGAACAGTTCTTTCCATAAATGCTGGTACAAGTCTGACAAATTCAGGCAACATTACTAATACAAATCTAATTTCAAATTTTGGAACTATTAACAACAATGACATTCTCAAAAATGTTGGCACATTGGAAGACAACTGTGGATCAAACTTTACAAACACAAGTGCATTAAAAGGAAATGCGCCTGTACCGGAATGTCCAAGTGCAATTAGCCTAGCACCAAGCACATCATCTGCACCTCTGAAATCG
>JBAVVB010000251.1:0-2820 GCA_049697075.1 Nitrosotalea sp. | reverse complement strand
GTAGTGTACAGAAAAATTAAGTATTTGAACCATTATTCAAAAGTGCAAAATCTTATCTACTTTCTATCTTCTAAAAATCCCTTATTTTTAATACTACATTTCCACCGTTTCTGTCAGTCGTAAACTTAAACACAGTTTTTACTAGTAGAATCGAATTTTCATCATCTTGTACATCCCAATCAAACTTTGCGGTGATTCTTCCATTGGTTTCTGCATCTGGCCTATATTTCCAATGATTAGCATTTTTACTCGCGATAATTACATCTTCAAATTCAATTTTTTTATTAGAATATTTTATTCGTAAATTCGAAACACGATCTAGATATAATCTGTCGACTATATTTCCTTCAGAATCAAAAGGTTTGTGTGTTTTATTCCAATCAAATACCTTATCATAATACTCAATTGGAATGAACACTACATCTGGATGATATCCTTGTGATCTCATGCTGAAGACCTTTTCTTTTATTTTATCGATAGAAAATGTATCAATTTCTGACTTTTCAGAATTAGATAATTCATGTATCAAAAATATGATTTCTGAACGAGCAACAGAAGCGCCAAGTTCGTTAAGTATGAGAAAATTAGTAGGATTTGTAATGCGTTCTCGATTAATCTTATATCTCCCAGCAAATTGTTGATATGTACCATGATCAATTTCTTCCGGAACAGATTCAAGTATACATACGTGATCAAGTATGGACACGTTGTTGTATGACTTTCTAATTTGATTTTCCAATTCACTTAGTTTCTGATTAATTTGATCTCTATCCAATATATGACACCTCTATAGGTTGATTTGTAGAAAGTTTTGGAACTGAAATCTGTGATGCGTCCAATGTCCTCCACATTTGTATTTCCAATTCTTTCAATTCACTAGTACCAAGTTGAGCCGGATCAAATTCCATATACTGAAATGGGGTTAACTCTAATGGCATCTCAGATTCTCTTCGTCTATATGGAATAAATGGGATTGATAACTGTAAAATTTGTCTAATCTCATCCATTCCTGCAACAGAAATACGCAATTCAGGCGTAACAACAATAATCGCGATTTGAGCACTCTGTAAATTTTTATCAATATTATCTTGCGTGTGTATGCCACGAGGCATATCTGGAGATAGTTCTGAAGCTAAGAATGAACCAATGTTATTTTGTTTAAAATAATTACGTATGGTTGTTCCATACCCTTCACCTTCATGACCGCCATAAACTATGAAGATCTTTACCAATGACTAAATTTGATCCTTGTGGTTATTGGGTTTTTCCAAAAACCATATCAAAACGCATTATGTAAAATAACAAAATTAGTCTATGACATACCTTGAACTAGAAAAGTGTAAAATCTTCAGTCCTAACTATATCCCCAAGATGTAAATGCGGTTGCCGGGATTTGAACCCGGGTCGCGGAATTGGCAATCCCGCATATTAACCAAGCTGTACTACAACCGCTTAATCGATTTAGAAATTTCGAGTCTATTAAAAGGTACGGCTCAAGTTTATGGCTTATAACATTTCAAATAGGTATCATGCCTAGTTTGACAGGATCAAGGATATACTGTTTGGAAACATAATTTTTTAACATCTGGATACCAAAGGAATATCGTGAATTCTCAACTTGAAGAAAAAGTGAACCAAAAAATAAAAGAAGTAACTGGAAAATCAGACGAAATCTTCAAGATAATAAATTCGCTAGACAAGCTCAGGACACATTCCGACTCTTTTGCCTATGGGATTGCTATAGGCAGGTTGTACAATTCATTTTATTACCAGTGCAGAAGAATACTCAAGCGCAATCCTACTGACGAAGAGTTTTCAGAATTCCTTGAAATGCTTGGCAAAAAACAAAAAGAAATTCTTGACGCGCTAAGACTTGACTGAAGCCGGCTTTAAAGAAATTACTTTGATTGATGGGGTTATTGGCAACTTTACAGCCGCGTTATGCATTGACTTCTTTGCTACCTCAAGATGCTCTTTTTTGACAAATGCTTCCATGAGTACCTGACCTCTATTGATACGAGCGGCCAAACTGACAGCCTTGCCAAAAGCTCCTCTCATTCCTTCCTGAAGTCTGTCTGCACCTGCAGTAGCAATCATTTTGTTCTCTCTTAGCAATATGTGGGGATAGATTCTAAGACTGGAGAAATACCCAGTTTCCCCTGCTACCGTTTCAATGCCTTTGTTTGCAGCCAATCTTGCTGATTCAATTGCCATGTGTCTTATCTGTATTTTTTCATTGGAACATAGCTGAATACAATAATCGTAATCTGCATCTCTTTTTCCCCCGCCGGAAAACTTGGCAATTTTTATCTGAGGTTTACCCTTGATGAACTCTTTCCTTGTGTAGGGTTGACCATTGCCAGTTCGGTAATTTGCTCCGTGCATAAGAATACTTTTTCATGCTATTTGGTCCCATATTTTAACCGTGAGATCATTTAATTGTCGTGGTTTGCTCCTAAAACCCATTTTCTGTTAGATATCTCAAAATTCAGACAAAATATTGAGTAATGTTATATTGCGATCGAGAACATTGAATCTCTAATGTCTGAGTTAGAATCAAAGGTAGAAGGAGTACTAGTCAAAGATCATGTACTAATCTCGGACAAAAACATGCAGCACAGCCTAGAACAAAGGGGGTTTGGAGAAACTATGAAAAATAAATTCTTTCTCAAGCCATTTGAATCTCTATACTTGCTATATGTGGACAAGCTGCGACTCCTCAAGGGTAAACAACCAATACGCTTTGATCATCTCATGGATGAATGTATCAAACAAGACAATGAAGCTTTTACAAAATTTTTGATTTACAGAGACTTGCGA
>JBAVVB010000250.1:0-2082 GCA_049697075.1 Nitrosotalea sp. | reverse complement strand
CAACGCAAATGATTGCTTCATTTAATGGCCATCTTCGTTTTAATTTTCCTTTCATTCTTGCAGCTGCTGAAACAGATACAGCTTCTTTCATCAAGTCAAATGACTCTTCGGTTTTTTCACTGATTAGTGACTGTTGAGGTTCAGGAAAGTCCTCCAAGAGTATACTCTTTTTTTCAGAAAACATTGTGGTGTGCAGATACTGTGTTGTAAACGGGCAAATTGGATGAATCAGAATATCGATTGTTTTTAAAATCTCATACAGTGTTGCATAGATGGCAAGTCTTCTTTCTCTTAGTGATTCGTCTTCTGTCCATAATTCCTCTCTGGTGATTGGAATGTAAACTTGGCTTACAGAATTTATGATAAAATCATCTATTGCCCTTGCTGATTCGTGGAATCTGCATCTTTCTTGAGAATCTATTACAGATGAAATCAACTTTTGAAGCTTGGATAATATCCAAATCTCAGGCTCTTTTAGGAGATTCTTGTCTTTTGCCCATTGCACGGTGAAAGTCTTGTCGTACTTGTCATATTCGCTATTTTGTTTCAGGTAGATGTGCAAGTGATATAAAGTGCTGAGGATCTGGTAGGGTCTTGAAACAAGCTCGTCTGTGCTAAAGTTAAGAGGCTCTATTGGGCTTGATTTCCACATGAAATACAGCCGAATCAAATCTACCGAGTACTTGTTTAGCAATTCAATTGCATCTAGTACATTGCCTTGGCTCTTGCTCATCTTGTTGCCATTTTTGTCAAGCACGTGTCCTTGAAAGAGAAATGACTTGAATGGGGCAACCGGCGCATCATTGAATATTACATTTTCAATTAATAGTGTATATGCCCAGCCTCTTGTCTGGTCTATGCCTTCGGTAAGAAATACTGCAGGGATGTATTCTTGATAGTCGTTATTGGTAAGCGATGCATACGGTGCGGCTCCACTGTTGTGCCATGTATCCAAAACAAACTGCTCTCTTTCCATCTTTGAGTGACACTTGTCACAGTTTATCACCACCTTGTCTATCCATGGCCTGTGCATCTCAAAATTTGGCCCATCTGGAAGCTCTGACGCAACTTTTGTTATATCGTCTCTTGAGAAAAACCA
This sequence comes from Nitrosotalea sp., assembly GCA_049697075.1. Classification (GTDB taxonomy): domain Archaea; phylum Thermoproteota; class Nitrososphaeria; order Nitrososphaerales; family Nitrosopumilaceae; genus Nitrosotalea. Next base: position 983 of record JBAVVB010000250.1, on the reverse strand, counting down.
TTTTTGGTTGCCACAATTTTTGCAGTTCCAAAGAGGTAATGGGCAACCCCAGATACGTTCCCGTGAGATGCACCAAGGATGCCTGTCTTTAATAATTTCAACAAACCTGTTTCGTGGCGGCTCAAAAAAATATTCTACACTCTCGGCTGCCTTTACCGCCTTGTCTCCAAGCCTGTCAAGAAAATAAAAGAAACCCCTTCTTGCAAGCCAGAGCAGCTTGTGCTGCGATCTCCAGCACAATGGGTATTGATGCTTTATCTTTCCAATTCGTACAAGGGCGTTTTTTTCCTTGATTGCGCTAACTATCTTGTCGTCTGCATCTCTTACGAAAAGACCTGCAAAGACTCCGGCATCTTTTGTAAATTTTGCCTCGTCATTTATTGGGTTAAAAATTGGTATTTTTCTTTTTGTTGCAATCTCAAAGTCTTCCTCACCGTTTGCAGGTGACAAGTGAACAAGACCACTTCCTGTTTGTACATCTACAAAACCTTCTGATACTACAATATGAAAATTGGGAAGAGTGGCGCGTTCTCTGAGTCCTGGAATCTGATCTAAAAGAGGATGAATGTACTTTTTTCCTTCAAGGGTGGCACCCTTTACTTCCTTGATGACTGTGTGTTCCTCCACTCGAGCTTCCTTCATGAATTCTTCTAGGCGACTTTTGCCTACAAGCCATACTTCGTCTCCTACTTTGGCATGGACATAGTCTTCCTCTGGGTTTACTCCAACCATTGTGTCAGTAACAAGTGTAAACGGCATTGTGGTCCAAACAATAAGATACAGATCCTCGTCTTGCATCTTTACCTTGTAATAGAGAGACGGATCCTGAACTGTATCATATCCTTGGTTTACTTCGGCATGACTTAGCGATGTCTGACAGCTTGGGCAGTATGCCACTACCTTGTAGGCTTCAGAAAGAATTCCGCTCTCATGGGCTTTCTTTAGATATTTCCATTCTCGTTCAATGTATTCGTCCTTGTATG